>DASUXX010000163.1:0-3481 GCA_036377755.1 Gemmatimonadaceae bacterium | reverse complement strand
CGGTGTTTCCTACATCGAAGGCAAGGATCATCTATCGGTGTTCGAGGACGAGTGAGCCGGAGCGGAATCTGGCGATCGAGTCCGCGAGCGCAACGAGCAGCTCACCGGCCGGGCTTATTCCTTCCACGGTCCCGCGCGCCGGCTCCATGCACTTCCTTCCGCGCGCCAGATCGCGTGCGTTCCATTCGATGAGCTCGATGGGCTTCAGATTCCCGCCGCATGTCGCCGCAGTTCGCAACGCCGGAATCAGATCCGCGAGAACTTCGACACGCTGCGTTCCGGGATCGAGCTCGGCAGCGAGAGGCATATCATCGGGCGCTTTGACATTTACTCCAATTCCAATCGATACCCACTCGAGACGTCCTTCACGCCATCTCGCTTCGATTAGAATCCCCGCAAGCTTGCGGCTGTCAATATAGAGATCATTAGGCCACTTCAACCTCACCGGCTCCGGCGCGAACCGGTCGAGCGCACGCGCGGCGCGCAACCCAACACGCAACGCGAGAACTTCGAGTCCGCTCGTGTCGACCGGTCTTTCTACGAGAGTGAGCCACAGGCCCCTGCCCGACGCTGACGTCCATTTTCCACCGGTACGGCCGCGTCCTTTCGTCTGATGATTTGCAATTATCAGAGTTCCCGACCGACAACCGTCATTCGCGAGACGGTGTGCGATGTCGAGTGTAGACGTAGTCGATTCCATCAGCTCGACGTGAGGCAGGCCGAGCGTTTCCGCGAGCTCGCGGGATGTCAGTCCATCGAATCGATAGTCGTCAGCCACGCATTTGCAGGAACACGAGAACTGCTAAACCAAGGATCAAGCGATACAACGCAAAAATCCCATAGCTGTGCCTGCTGACATAACGCAAAAGAATCGCGATCGCCAGCCAGCTGCTTACAGCGGCCGCGAGCACACCCGCAACGACCTGAGGAGTCACACCACCTGCTGCGATCACTTCCCTGCCCTTAAGGACAACTGCCGCGGCGATGATCGGCATGCTCATGAGAAAGCTGAACACCGCTGCCGACTGTCTGTCGAGACTGAGCGCACGTCCCGCCGTGATCGTCGAGCCCGAGCGTGAAACGCCGGGAACGAGTGCAATCACCTGCGCAAGCCCGATGAGCAGTGCGTCAGTCCATCTCATTCTGTCGAGATGGCGAGCCTGCGAGCTCACTCGATCGACGAGCCACAGCAGGAATCCCATGATCATCAGAGCCCACGCCGTAATCGCTGGAGCACGAAATACGGTTTCAGCTTTGTCCTCGAGAAGAAGTCCGCCGATTGCGCCAGGTATTGTTGCGAGAATCAGGAAAACCACTCGCTTCTTTTCAGGCGTATCGACGCGCCGTGTCGAAAGTATCTGACCTGCTGCAACGATCAGCTCGGCCCACTGCTTTCGGAAATACCACAGCACCGCAATGAGCGTCCCGAAATGCAATGCGACGTCAAATGCGAGTCCCGGATCTTTCCATCCAAAAACAATCGGTGCGAGCGTGAGATGAGCTGAGCTCGAGATAGGCAGAAACTCTGTAAGGCCCTGAATGAGCCCAAGAACAATGGCTTGAAAAATCGTCACCGTTTCAGTTGTCGAGTGAGGTTCTGTAGAGGTGCTCGTACTGCGAGACGATGGCATCGAGCGAGAAACGGGCCCGCGCATCTTCAGCTCCGAGGTCGCTCATCTCCTGCCACCGGACAGAATCCGTCAGGAGACCGATTGCTGCCTGCGCCATTCCGTCCACATCTCCCACTTCGCAAAGGAATCCGGTCTCGCCATTGCGCACCACTTCAGGAACTCCGCCTGCATTCGTCCCGATAACCGGGACTCCGGACGCAAGCGCCTCCAGCGCACTCAATCCGAACGACTCACTCTGGCTCGGCAGCAGGAACAAGTCGGCTGATGCGAGGAGCGGAGCGACGTTGTCGATCTTTCCAAGGAACTGGATTCGCTTGTCGATGCCGAGCTGCCGCGCCTCTTCTTCTGCCTCGGCGCGATCTGGTCCATCACCGACCATTACAAGCCAGCCCGGGATCTTTTCATTCACTCTCGCGAAAACCTGAACTACGTCCCGCACGCGCTTCACGCGACGGAAATTCGAGATGTGCATCAGGATCGGTCCGTCGCCCAGCTGCTTTCGCAGCAACGGTGGATACGACGCGCGATTATAGATCGAAGGATCGATGAAGTTGTGAATCACACCGACGTCGCACGCTGTGCATCCGAATGCCTGATACGTTTCACGCCGCAGAAATTCAGAGACAGCCGTCAACCTGTCAGAGCGCTCGATCGAGAATTTGGTGATTGCGTTGAAGGACGGATCCTGGCCCACGATGGTGATGTCGGTTCCGTGGAGCGTCGTGATCACTTTGACGTCACGCTTCTGTGCGCGGAGCATCTCGCGCGCAATCCACGCGCTGGTGGCGTGCGGAAGCGCATAATGACAGTGAAGAATCTCCAGGCCGTGCATGACAACGGCCTCGTGCATTCGTACCGCGAGCGCGAGGTCATACGGCGGATACTCAAAAAGTGGATATCGTCCGACATCCACTTCGTGAAATACCACGTTGGGCAGAAAATCCGGAAGCCGGAACGGCTGCCTGTATGTAATGAAATGGATCTGGTGTCCGCGCGCGGCGAGCGCGATACCAAGCTCGGTGGCAACTGCGCCGGAGCCTCCATACGTCGGGTAGCAGGTAATGCCGATCTTCAAGAAGTCTCCTTCCACCAGCGTTGTGCGATTGCCTGTGCTTCAGGCGAATCGGGATCGATCGTCGTTACGCTCGCGTCGCCGAGCTGGTGCCTGAACCATGTTCGCTGGCGCTTGGCGTACTGACGCGTTTCAATAATGATTCGCTCGCGCGCGGCTGACAAATCGAGCTCACCCCGCGCTACGAGGCGCATCACCTCATATCCGCTCGCTTTCCATGCAGGTGCGTTTGCGGCGACGGATGCATCGAGCGAGCGCACCTCGTCGAGCCATCCAGACTCGATCATCCGGTCGACTCGATGCTCGATGCGCTTTGCAAGCGCGGTTCCGGGATCTACGAGCAGATACGCGGGCACCAGCGATGTGGTGTTCTGATTCTCCCGATGCAGATCCGAGATTCGCCGGCCGGTGAGTATTGCGATCTCGATTGCGCGGATGAGCTGCCGTCTGCCGAGGTGCGCGCGCGCGGGATCGATGGAAGTGCACCAGCGCCGCAGCGCATCAAGGCTCATTGGATTGAGAACATCCTCGAGCCGCGCGCGTTTTTCCTCATCGATGTCCGGCGCGGCGAAAAGCGGGTCGAAAAGCGCGCGAATGTAGAACCCCGTCCCGCCGACTATCACTGGAATCCCACCGCGGTGGGATTCCAGCCATGACATAGCCATTGACGCCCATCTCGAGGCCGAGAACCGCTCAGTGGGATCCGCGACGTCGATCCCGATGTGCTCGGTTGATTTCCTTTCACTCCAGTCGGGCTTTGCGGTGCCGATGTCGAAGC
>DASUXX010000162.1:0-2290 GCA_036377755.1 Gemmatimonadaceae bacterium | reverse complement strand
GAAGGAATCCGCCAGATCCGGCTCATCCGCCCAATTGGCTTTATAACCTTCCGGTATTCCCTGCGGCTGAGACTTTCAAGTATTCCCTGCCGCCAGGACTTTCCCGGTATTCCCTGGCGCTAAGACTTGAGGAAATCCATCAGCCGGCACCGCAACAGGCCGCAGCTCGAACAAGTCAGCGAACTGGTCTGTAACAACATCCGAGACCGCAGCGAGCTCAACGTGCTGCCCAGTCTCCTTCAAGACGGAAGTCATCTCGACGCCGACAATGCCGCAGGGAACAATGAGATCGAAGTAGGAAAGATCGGTCGTAACGTTGAGAGCAAACCCATGCCACGTAACCCAGTCGCGAGCGTGAACCCCAATCGATGCGATCTTGCGGCCCCTGGTCCACACCCCGGTGTATCCAGTATTTCGTTCGCTGGCTATCCCATAACGACTGAGAGTCCTGATAAGTGCTTCTTCGACCGACCGAAGATACCAGTGAAGATCGAGCTTGTGCCGCTTGAGATCGAAGATGGGATATCCAACAAGCTGGCCGGGACCGTGAAACGTGACATCGCCGCCGCGCTCGACTTCGAACAGCTCAACTCCTCGCGATGCAAGGAACTGCGGGCTGGATATGAGATTCTTCTGCTTCGACGATCGCCCGAGTGTAACGACAGGGGGATGCTCGACAAGAAGCAGGACATCCTGCGGTATCTCGCCTGAGATCCGCTGTCGCGCCACTTCACGCTGAAGCTCGAGCGACTCCTCGTAGCCCATCCGGCCAAGCCGGACGACCCATAACTCGCGGTCGGCCTGGCCGGTCATCGATCGATCACTTAGATGTGCAGAACTCTGCCAAGCGAGTCGAGACAGGCTTCAGCAACAGCTTCCGACAGCGTGGGATGCGCGTGAATTGCGAGATCGACTTCTTCGACCGTGAATTCATTCTCACGTGCAACTGCGAGCTCATGTAAAAGTTCGGTTGCGTGGGATCCGATGATATGCGCACCAAGGATCTCACCATACTTGGTATCACGAATGATTTTCACGAATCCTTCGGTCTCACCCGACGTGCGCGCACGGCCGTTGGCAGAGAAGGGAAACTTGCCGACCTTGTAATCGAGCTTCTTCTCCTTGCACTGCGCTTCAGTCAATCCAATCGATGCAACTTCAGGATGGCAGTACGTCGCGTTCGGAATGTTGCCGTAGTTCACGAGATGCGCATGCTGCCCCGCAAGGAGCTCGGCGAGCACGACACCTTCACGCGATCCCTTGTGCGCAAGCATCGGCGGGCCGGCAACGTCACCGATCGCATAGATGCCCTTTGCGGTCGTCTCCATGCGCTCGTTGATCTTGATGAATCCGCGATCAGTTGTCTGAACACCCTGTTCCTTGAGACCAATGTCTTCGATGTTGGGCGCACGCCCCGCAGCGACGAGAACCTTGTCGACTTCGAGATCGGATTTATTTCCACCCGCATCTATCGACATCGAGACAGAATTCTTTCCGACCTTGACGTTGCTGATCTTCGCGCCGGCGATGACGTTGATCTTTCTCTTCTTGAAAGCTTTCGTGAGCTCTGCCGAGCATTCAGCATCTTCGAGAGGAAGAATTGCCGGCGCGACATCGATCAGAGTGACCTGCGTTCCAAACGCAGCGAAGACATCTGCGAACTCGCATCCAACTGCACCTGCACCGACAATTGCCATAGTCTTCGGCGCCTTGTCGAGCACGAGCACATCATCAGATGAAAGAACCGTTGTCTTGTTGAGCTCGAGTCCCGCTTGAGGAAGTCCCTTCACGCGCGAGCCGGTTGCTATCACCACCGCCTTCTTTGCGTCGTGCTTTTCTTCCTTGCCATCCTCGAGTTTGACCGAGACTGAATTCTTCCCGGTCAGCTTTCCCGTTCCCTTGATGTGAGTGACCTTGTGCTTCTTGAACAGGAACGACACACCCTTTGAGTTCTGGTCGCTCACCGCGCGCGACCGCTTCATCGCAACGCCGTAATCGAAGCTCGTTTCACCGACGTTCACGCCGTAATCCTTTGCCTTCTTGACCTTCTCGGCGACAGATGCAGACTCGAGCAGTGCCTTTGCGGGAATGCATCCCCACAGCACGCACGTGCCGCCAAGTCCTTCCTTTTCAATCACGGCAACAGACATCCCGAGCTGAGCCGCGCGAATTGCGCCGACGTACCCGGCAGGGCCGCCGCCTATGAAAATCACATCGAACGATGCCATTAGACCATTAAGAGGAGTGGGTTCTCGAAGAACAGCTTCACTGCCTGGAGGAACTTCGCGCC
>DASUXX010000161.1:0-7786 GCA_036377755.1 Gemmatimonadaceae bacterium | reverse complement strand
GTAAGAACCTGAATCTCGTCGGGCGAATAAACAGTGCCGTATTCCGTCGCCTGCGTAATCGATACCGCACTTGGCTGCACTGCATGATCGTCGCCGAATCGGACGAGATGGCGGGAGATCCCATCACGATCGATTTTCCCGTCGGTCGTTGCAACGGGTAAAAGCTTGCAGCCGATGTGCTTCTCGGCAGCACCGCACTCCGACGTATAGATATGCGCGGTATCGGCGCAGATGACGGCATTGAATGGCAGCGCAATAGCCTGGAGGCCGAGCACGTTTGCGCCTGTGCCGCTGAATACGAAGAATATCTGCGCGTTCTCGCCGAAATGCTCACGCAGCTTGTCGATCGCGCCGGAGGTAAACGTGTCGTGCCCGTACGACGGAACGTGGCCGGCGTTTACCGACGCCAGCGCCTCGAGTACTTCGGGATGAACCCCCGCCCAGTTATCAGAGGAAAAATGACGCCGGGGGTTTTCTTTCGATGCTTTCACTAAGCGATGATTCGTTAGCGAGCCTTTGCGACCTCAGCGGCGAGCTCGGTATACGCGGCTTCGTTCAACGCCGGGAACTTCAGATTGCGCCAGAGAATCGTTCCATCCTTGCCGATGACGAATACAGTGCGGCTCGCAAACCTGCGCGACGGGTTCCATGAGCCATACTGTTTAGCAACGGTGAGCTGCGGATCAGATCCGAGCGCAAACGGGAAGCTCATCTCCTTTGCCCACGATGAGTGGCTCCCAATACTGTCATTTGAAATCGGAACGACCACAACCCCTTCGCCAAACAGCTTTGCGTATTCGTCCCTGAACTTCGTCAGCTCTGCCGTGCATCCCGATGAGCGATCTGCAGGATAGAACGCAAGCACGACGACCTTACCGCGCAGGTCGCTCAGCTTGAGAGGCTTGCTGATGGCTCCCGACGCATCAGCCCACTCCATCGTGAAGTCAGGAGCAACCTTCCCAACATCGACTTCAGGTGGCGGAGGTGGCGCTGCCGGCTGCGCAGCAGGTGCGCCGCCAGCCGGGGCCGGTGTAGCAGCGGTCTGGGCAGATGCTGCCGCAGCCGTAAATACAAGAGCAGCGATAGAAAGACGTGAAATCATGATCGGATCCTCGAATGTCAAACGCGACGCTTCAATCTAATCTGCGGGACGGACTGCCATGAGCGGCTCCTCAATCATTAGAAGTCCCTTACGGTTTCCCAGACTGTGCGCGAGGTTTTCACTCGTCCGTTGAAGTGCTCGTTGAAATGCTCGCGCAAACGCGGCGCATGTTCCGCTATGTATCGATCGTATTCATCGCGCGATTGAAATCTGTAATCGACACGGTAACGATTCTCATCACCACGTAAGAACGACGCACCGGCCAGAAGGCCGGTCAGCATGAGGTCCGGAATGTGCCGGTCAACCATATACGGCTCGTAGTCACCTGCCAGGTCGTCCGGCACTTCTGCGACAACTGAATAAAGAATCATATAGAGGGGGCTCCCATGCAGCTTCACGGTATTCATCATCTGACGGCAGTCTCATCGAGTATACGCGAAAATCTCCGGTTCTACACCGGGTCACTTGGAATGCGACTCGTGAAGCGAAGCGTGAATCAGGATGATGTCAGCGCGTACCACCTGTTCTACGCTGATTCTGTTGGAACTCCCGGAACCGATCTCACTTTCTTCGACTGGAACATGCCAGCGGAAAAGCGTGGGACGAACAGTGTCGTGCGAACGATGCTTCGCGTGAGCGGGGCTGAGACTCTCGAGTGGTGGAAATCGAGATTGACCGAGCTCAACGTTTCGCACGGCGAAATAATCGAGCGTGATGGCAGAGCTACTCTCGATTTCGAAGACGGCGAAGGGCAGCGTCTCTCACTTATCGACGATGGCGGCACTGGTGATCCATCGAAACCATGGGATGCGAGTCCGGTTCCGGCCGTGCATCAGGTGCGAGGGCTTGGGCCAATCGTAATGAGTGTGACCGATCTACGGCCCACTGATACCGTGCTCACTCGCGTGACTGAAATGCACCATGCTCGCGAGTACCAGTGGGATGGCGCGACGGTGCATGTCTATCAAATGAAAGGCACTGGCCCGCACAGCGAGCTGCACGTTGCCGTCGAGCCTGCGGCACCGCGAGCACGGCTTGGCGCGGGCGGAGTTCATCACGTTGCGTTCCGCACCCCGAATGAAAGTGAATATCACGCCTGGACCGAGCGGCTCAACTCATTTGGAATTCCGAACAGCGGCGAGATCGACCGATACTATTTTCGTTCGCTGTATTTCCGTGAGCCGGGCCACGTTCTCTTCGAGATCGCGACAGATGGTCCCGGATTTGGCGTCGATGAGGATCCTTCGACGCTGGGAGAGAAGGTTGTTCTGCCGCCTTTCCTCGAATCGAAGAGGGAGTCGATTGTGGCGAATCTCAAACCGCTCGACTGATTCTACTGAAGCAGCATCTGAAGACTTAAACACGGAGCCACAGGGGAACGGAGGTTACACGGAGGTTTTCTTTTGTTTTGTTCGCCGCCAACGCTAGAGCCTGTTGCGTAGGTAACGAACAAAAACAAAAAAGGATTCCTCCGTGGACCTCCGTTCCCCTGTGGCTCCGTGTTTAAGTCTTCAGATGCTGCTTCAGTAGCCACCAATGATTTGATAAAGGGTATTGACTTTCCTCAATTCGTGTTGAAAATTCAGCACAGTTGATTTTTCAACACCTTTTACAGGATTCGAGCGTCTAATCATCTCGAATCCAAACTTCGCGGGACAAAAACGAAATGACCACCGCTGCTGCTGATACCCCTGCCCTCTCCCGTCGCGAGCGACAGGTAATGGACATCCTCCACCGCCGCGGCGGCGCAACCGTCGCCGAGATCATGGAGGACCTCCCCGATCCGCCAACGTACTCAGCGGTGCGATCTGTGCTGCGAATCCTCACTGAGAAAGATCTCATCAAGCACAAGGAAGACGGGCCCCGCTACATCTATTATCCGGCAGAGCCAACCGAGCGCGCCCGCGAGGACATGCTCGCTCATGTTGTCAGAAATTATTTCGCCGGATCTCCGGAGCAGGCCGTCACAGCACTGCTTCGCATGTCCGACGTCGATATTGAAGACGCAGAAGTAAAACGCCTCCGCGAAACCATCCGCCGCGCTCGTCAGAGCGGGAGATAGTCACAATGGTGCCTGCAATCCTTTCCGATATCGCAGCACTCCCGGGATGGAACACGCCAATGCTGCTCTTCCTCGCGAAGGCAACATTGATCCTCATCGCCGCACTTGGCATTACCGTCGCAATGCAGCGCGGTTCAGCTGGTGCGCGTCATCTCGTATGGCTCGCGACACTCGCGATCCTGCTCTTCGTTCCCGCAGTTACTGCCTGGGTTCCCCCGCTGCGTCTCGAGATTCTTCCTCCCGAGACAATCGCTGCACCTTCGATCACAACGCCTGCGTCTATTGATCAGTCAGTCGTGATCGATCCTGCGCCGATCGAAAACACTACTGCGACAAACGCAGCAGCAAACGCCGCATCGGCTGCATCAGCATCGGTAGAGGAGCCAGGTTTTCTTTCGAGCTTGAGCGGTGTTTCGCTCGCGCTCGTCATCTGGGCCGGTGTTGCACTCGCGCTTCTTGCATGGCTCGCGTACGGCGCGCTCGCAGTGCGCAGAATCGTTCGCAATTCACATCCGCTCGATACCGGCGACTGGCTCACACCACTATATGAAGTAGCTGATCGCCTCGAGCTCGAAGAGGCACCGCGCCTTCTTGGAAGCCCCGATGCAAAGATGCCGTTTGCATGCGGATTCCTTAAGCCGACGATCGTTCTTCCGGCTGATTGTGAATCGTGGACGGCAGATCGTCGTCGTGCCGTTCTTCTTCATGAGCTCGCTCACGTAAAGCGGCACGATCTCGTTGGACACACTCTCGGCCGCCTCGCTTGCGCGCTCTATTGGTTCCATCCACTCGTGTGGACGGCAGCGAAGCAGCTTCGCAATGAGAGCGAAAGAGCATGCGATGATCTCGCGCTGTCATGCGGTGCACGCGCAAGCGATTACGCGGAGCACCTTCTCGATATCGTCACGTCGGTGCGGCGTGATTCAACTCCGGCGGTCGCGCTCGCCATGGCACGCCGCAAGGAATTCGAAGGACGCATGCTCGCTATTCTCGATCCCGAGCTGCGTCATTCGATGCCGAGCCGTCGCCAGGCGGCGGGATTGATTGGATCTCTCGCAGTGATGGCTCTTGTTGTTGGCGCTGCCGCGCCTGCACCACGCGCAACCATCGAAAAATCTCAGGTTGCAAATAGCCCGGCAGTCAGTCCGGATTTCAATCCGCACGATCCTGCTCCGGCACAGTGCTGCGACGACGATCTCGAGAACAGCATCAGCAAATCTGTGGGCAAGGCAGTCAACAAGTCACTCGATAAGTCACTCGACAAAGCCATCGGCAGAAGCGTCAATGGCTCGATCGACAAATCCATCGACAGGACCACTAACAGGTCGATCGACAAGCACATATCCGAGAGCGTCAACTACGCAGTCGAGACATCGACTATCGAAGCGCTGCGCGGATCGGGCGCAGTCATCGGCAAAAACCTTGGCAACATCATCGGCAGCGTCCTCAGCGGAAAGAGCACCGTCAAGTCGGATGATCGTCCCGTTCTTCTCGCAAATATTCTTCGCACTGATTCGGACCCGAAACTGCGTCGCACAGCAGCGTGGGGACTCAGTGAGTACGCCGACACACGCGTTGGCGCCGAGGCTCTCGCGGAAGCACTGAGGAAGGACTCAGACGAGAGTGTAAGAGAAATGGCTGCGTGGGCGCTTGGTGATGGCGATGGCGGTGACATCGCAGTCGGTGCTCTCGAGGCAGCGCTGAGAAACGACGCGAGCGAAAAAGTTCGCCAGACCGCTGTGTGGGCACTCGGCAGCATTGGAGATCGCAGTGCATATGAGCCGCTCGTTGCTGCCCTCAGCGACAAGAGCAAATCAATTCGCACGCGCGCTATCTGGGGACTTGGCAACATAGACGCGCGCCAGGCGCCGGCTGCACTCGTTGCAGGACTTCGTGATCCTGATCCGGACGTTCGCGAGCTCACCGCTTGGGCTCTGTATCAGATAGAAGATCCGTCCACTGCCGATGCACTCAACAATGCGCTGAAGGCAGAGAGCAGCAAGGACCTGCAGCTCTCGTACATTCGCGCCCTGGCTGCGCTGGGCGAGAAGTCAGTCGACGCTGTGCGTCCGCTGCTCACATCGTCTGATCCTAAAATCAGAAGCATGGCAGTGCGCGCGCTCGCTGGAGGAAATGCAGCTGGTCCATGGCCACGCCCATGGCCGCAGCCGCGACCATACCCCTGATGCGCCTGTAGGAAAAAGGGCGCGTCTGGATCGATGAGACGCGCCCCGTTTTTTGGAGGTTAGTGCTGATTTTTCAACCTTGGACGATGAACGACTTTCAAGTGAAAGGAGCGACGATGAAGGTATTCGGAGTGGTGCTCGCGGCAGTGCTGCTGTCGACGAACAACAGCGGCGGCAGCGTTTTTCTCGATGATGAGCCCGGCGGCGACTACGATGCGATTGCGATCGATGAGGCTTCCCCATCGGTCTCCGATCGGGAATCGATCGATGTGAGCGCGCTGCTGACTGCGGCGCGCGGTGCACCGCCAGTCATTTGCGCGCTTGCGTCGACATCGGTGCGCAACATGGGCTGGGGTGACTGGAGTGACGCCCCGGTGACTCCGCTTGGGAAAGACTACGCACTGCGCGATGACGACAGGGATTCGCGAACATTGAACCAGGGAGACATCCCGCTTCTGTTCAACGCACTTGCATCGGACGATGCATGCGTGCGCGAGATGGGAGTGCGACTGCTTGGAAGAGGCAGAAATCCGGGAATTGCCAGTGGTCTCATCGAACGATTGTCGTCGTCATCATCATCACTCCGGGAAATCGCAGCGCTCGGCCTTGGGCTGGGGGAGCCAAAGGAAGCAATCGATCCATTAATCCGGGCGCTGCGTGACTCCGAGGTTGGTGTCCGCGCAAATTCAGCATGGGCGTTGGGGCACATCGAAGCAGGGAAAGCTCTCAATCCGCTGATGGATCTTTTCCGCGATAATTCGGTTGCAGTGCGCGAGGCTGCGGTGGTTGCAGTCGGCCGCCTCGATTCGGTCCGCACTGCTTCGACTTTGATTAGAGTCGTGCGACAGGATGATTCGCCAGCAGTGCGACGCGCTGCTGCGTGGGCGCTTGGTCAGCTCGAGGCGCGTGAGGCCGTGGAAGCTTTGAGCGCCGCGCTTTCACAGGATTCCGATACGAGAGTTCGCGAGATGGCAGCGTGGGCGCTTGGTGAAATCGAGAGTCGGAGCGCAACGGCGGCGCTGATCAATGCAGCTCGACGCGATTCGGACGACAAAGTCCGTGAGCTTGCAGTGTGGGCACTCGGAGAAATCGAGGATGTATCAGCGATAGATGCGCTCGGCCAGATTGCCGGCAGTGACAAGAGCGCGCGGGTGCGCGGAACTGCTGCATGGGCGCTTGGTCAAATGGATGAGAGAGGACGCGCTCCGGCTGGCCTTCTGTCACTTCTTCGCGATGAAAGTGCCGACACGCGTCTCAAGGCAGCATGGGCTCTCGGTCAGATCGGAGACTCGTCGGCGCTTCCTGCAATCCGCAATGCACTGAAATCAGAGACGAGTGAGACCGTGAATCGTGCGTTGATTCGCGCGCTTCTCAAATCGGGCGAAAGATCTGAAGCCACTCTTAACGAGCTTCTCGATTCCAAGGATGCGAGAGTGCGCGAAGCAGCGGTGCGCGGGCTCGCCGGACGATCGTCGTTCAATCCGTGGCCGTGGCCGTGGCCTCGTCCCCGCCCGACTCCGTGAGAGTGATTGAAGGTGCGGTACGATCGATCTCGTAATGCAGCCGCACGACACCATCGGTAAAACGCCGCGTCGATTTGAGCTTCAGCTCGACTTGACGCGGCTTTGCATCGAGAAGCGGTATTCCCGTTCCGATCAAAACTGGAACGACATGAATGACGAGCTCGTCGAGTGCGCCTGCCTCGAGAAATGCGCTGAAGACGACGGCCCCACCCATTAGCCAGACATTCTTTCCCTGTTCGTTCCGAAGGCGCGCAGCGAGCGATTCAGGTGCCCCGCTCTCGACTGCTGCGCCAGGAACGCCGTACGACGGGAGCGTTCGCGAGAGCACGATGTTCTTCTTGCCATGGATGAGAGCGCCGCCGAGCTGCTGTCCTGCATCGTAAGTTGAGCGCCCCATGACCACGGTGTCGACCGATTTCAGGAATGCGGGCATTCCGTATTCGTCTTTCGGCCGCGGCCGGTCGAGCCAGGATACGTCTCCGTCCGGCCGCGCGATGAACCCGTCGGCGCTCGTTGCAAGGTAGGCAATGATCTTCTTCATGACGAACCTGTCATAATCCGTTCACATCTCCGTAACCGGCTCTCCGGCATCCTCATGCACATCAAAGGAGCCGGAAATAGCTGATGCTCGAGGTGGAGATGGAAACATGATCGCAGGAATCGAACACATCCAGTCGTCGACGCGCGTGTGGCCCCGGCCGCCGCGTATTCTCGTAGTCGACGACGAGGAGCTTACTATCCGCCTCCTTTGTCGCGTGCTCGGCGCCGCAGGGTACGACAGCATCATGATGACCACCGACGCTCTTGAGGCGGTGTCTATTGTCCGCCGAACGCCACCGGATCTAGTCGTTCTCGACCTGCACATGCCTGGCTTCGACGGGTTCGAAGTTCTTCAGGAAATGCAGAACGCAAT
>DASUXX010000160.1:0-13614 GCA_036377755.1 Gemmatimonadaceae bacterium | reverse complement strand
GGGACGTTCATCACGGCAACGGGACACAGGCTCTCGTCGAGAACGAGCCCGACATTCATTTCGTCTCGATGCATCAGTGGCCATGGTATCCTGGTACAGGAGCGAGTGACGATCGCGGGCCTCATCGCAGTGTGTGGAACGTGCCGATGCCGCCGGCACTCGCACCAGGCGACTACGTCGATGCTCTGGAACGAGCGATCGACTCAGCGACACAGAATTTCGTTCCCGATCTCATCCTGATCTCCGCTGGCTTCGATTCGCTTGCAGGGGATCCGCTCGGCGGCTTCACGCTCGAGCTCGAGCATGTCGAAAAACTCACGCGATCCCTCGTGGCGCGGGCGAAATCATTCTGCGGAGGACGCCTCGTAAGCGCCCTCGAAGGAGGATATGCGCCCGACCGTGTTGGAGCGGCCTGCGTAGCCCACCTCGACGCACTCGGATAATTTCCATTCCGATGAGTACCGGATTCTGGGCCTGCTACCACTCGGCCGGAGAGGTGAGCGCGGACCTGACCAGGGACGAAATCGTCAGGGCGGCCGCGTCTGGTGACGGCACGCTGTGGGTCGATATCGATGTGCGCGACCCCCAGGCGGTATCGCTGTTGAGCGATGTGTTCCACATCCATCCGCTCGCAATCGAGGATGCGCTCAATCCGCAATCGCGTGTAAAGATCGAAGAGTACACCCATTTCCTGATTCTCATCGTCCGCACGATCGCGTTCATCGAAAACACGGAAGATCCGTACGACATCGAGACTGTGAATCTCACGTGCTTCCTCGGCAAGAACTTTCTGGTCACTGCGCATGCAGGCGACAAGTCGCCGATCGACCAGACGCGCGAAGTACTTCATAAAAAGCCGGAGCTTGCGGGCGCCGGACCGTCACGCCTGATGCACGCAGTGGTAGACGAAGCCGTGAATGCCTACTTCCCGATCCTCGACCAGCTCGATGAGTTCATGGACACTCTCGAGGAGAAGGTCTTTGCGGCATTCGACCAGACCGCGCTGCGGGAGATCTTCAACGTCAAGCGTCTCGTCCTTTCTCTGCGCCGCCACCTGGCGCCTGAGCGCGATGTATTCAACGTGCTGACAAACCGGCCAAGCGCACTGCTGGCGCCGGATGCGCAGGTTTATTTCCGCGATATCTACGATCACGTCCTGCGGATCAACGACTCGCTCGAGACGTATCGCGAGTTGCTCAGCAACACGCTTGACAGTTACTTAACTCAGGTCTCGAACCGCCTTGGCAGCGTCACGAAAGCATTGAGTGTCGTTGCGACAATCTCACTTCCGTTTGTGGTAGTGAGTGGAATGTGGGGAATGAATTTCACCGACATTCCTCTGTCGCATACCAGTCACGGCTTCTGGACTATGCTCGTGGTTCAAATTGGTCTCGGCGCACTTCTTCTCGCTCTCTTACGATGGCGCAAGCTGCTGTAAACGCACTCAAGTTTTACGGTGTTGCCGCACATGAATCGTCATCGAATCATGCGCTGGCCGAAGGCACGCAGCTGATTCAGTTCAGGTCGCTGGCTGCCATCGTCTCTCCGGCTCGATATCATCGCATTACGCTCGATGAAAAAGAGATGGCAGAGTACACTCGCATCCTCGAGGAAGTGCAGGCGATGACTGCGGTCCTTCCGGCGCCGCCAGGTGCCGTATTCCGGTCCCGCGACAGTCTGATGCGGTGGATCGAGCTTCATTACTTCACGCTCACCCAGACCATGAGCGCGGTGGAAGGACACGGTCAGGCCCGGCTCACGATTACGAAGACCGCCGGCGTGGATCCGGACAATGCGACGGGGGCGGAGGCAAAGGAGAGCGCAAAGCAGCTCGTTGCGACTGCATCCCAGAGTATGCGCGTTTTGCGCGGCCAGGCGGCGGCGACGGTCACGCTCCCCCCTGTTGAAGGGGAAACGCACATAGTGGCCCAGGCGTCATTCCTCGTCGAGCTGGATCACTGGACTGCATTCGCCGATCTTGTAACCAAGGAAGATCAGCGGCAGACCGCTCTCGATTTCCATTTGACCGGTCCCTGGCCGCCGTATGATTTTGTACGCATGCAGTTTGGTGGGTAGCGATGTTCTGTCCTGATTGTGGTTCATGGAACCGGGGCTCCGCGGCGCGGTGTGTCCGATGTGGTGAGCTCATGCCGGTATCGATCAACCGGAACACGCAGCCGCCTGATCCGGCCATCACTGCCTTGAGGCACGTGACAGGCGGCCGGTACAGTGTGATGCACCGCGTGGGCGAAGGGGGCATGGCCAATGTGTATTATGCCCTGAACATCGCTCTCGACTGCCCCGTCGTGATCAAGGTCATGCATCCGCACCTGGCGCGCGATGCAGACATGCGGGAGCGGTTTCGCCGAGAGGCTGAGTCTGCCGCGCAGCTCGTGCATCCGCACATCTGCGGGATAACCGATTTCGGGATTGTGGGCGATCAGGTCTTCCTGGTGATGCCGTATCTCGCGCGGGGCACGCTCGCTGATCGCATCAACAACCGGCGATCATTCCCAGCTGAACGGACTGCGGCAATTGCCGCACAGGTTGCCTGCGCTCTCGACTACGCGCACAGACATGGACTCGTCCATCGTGACATCAAGCCCGACAACATTCTTTTTGATGAAGACGAGAATGC
This sequence comes from Gemmatimonadaceae bacterium, assembly GCA_036377755.1. Taxonomy (GTDB): domain Bacteria; phylum Gemmatimonadota; class Gemmatimonadetes; order Gemmatimonadales; family Gemmatimonadaceae; genus UBA4720. The sequence continues at coordinate 10,976 of DASUXX010000160.1, read as the reverse complement.
TCTGGTGACGGACTTCGGTATCGCGACAGGACATTTCCGTGCGAGAATGACAGGCACCGGAAACGTCATGGGCACGCCGCATTACATGTCGCCCGAGCAGGCGAGAGGAAAGCTTCTGGATGGGAGAAGCGACCTGTACGCGCTCGGAGTCGTGATGTATGAGACGCTGCTCGGATTTCCGCCGTTTGATGGCGCCGATGGTTATTCGATCAGCTACAAGCACGTCACCGAGACTGCGGCTGCGCCGGAGGTCGTGGACTCCCGCATTCCGCCTCAGCTGTCGGCGATCGTCATGAAGTGTCTCGCAAAGCGCGCATCGGACAGATACCAGCGCGGGCACGAGCTCGCCGATGCACTCATTGCGTTCCTCGGCGGTGTCGGCTCGCCCGACGATATGCGGTCAGCCTGGACTGCTCGTGTCATGTCTCCCTCGCGCCCCGCTGCAACAGCAGTCGGCGGATGAGAATTTCATACGAGGTAATCAACCTCAAGCCACGATATCCATTCGTCATCGCGCGCGGCGGATATGCGTCGCACGAGAATGTCGTTGTGCGCATTGTCGACGACGACGGAATCGAAGGTCTTGGCGAAGCGGCCCCGAATCGGTATTACGGCGAATCGGTCGCGACAGTCTCTGCAGCGCTCGACCAATTCGCATCAGTACTCGGCAGCGCAGATTCCTGGTCGCTCGAGGCAATCGAAGAATCGTTGAATCGCATGCTCCGAGTGAACAACTCGGCAAAAAGCGCTATCAGCGCCGCACTGCACGATATCATCGGGAAGCGTGTTGGCGTGCCTGTTCACAGATTGTGGGGTCTCGATGCGTCGGACGCCGGCGAATCCAGCTATACAATCGGGATTGCCGATAACGATGGGCTGAGGCAGCGAATCGCCGACGCGGCAAGCTATCCAATATTGAAGGTCAAGCTCGGCACCGATCGTGACATGGAGATTGTTCGCGTAGTGCGCGATGCTGCGCCGGAGAAGCGCATACGAGTCGATGCCAACGCTGCATGGACGGCAGCCCATGCAGTGCGAATGATCGACTTTCTTGCAGATCAGGGAATCGAGTTTGTCGAGCAGCCGGTTGCTCAGCACGACATCGACGGCATGCGCTTCGTGCGCAGCAGGTCCAGGCTGCCGATCATTGCAGATGAATCATGTCTCCTCTCCACCGATGTGCCTCGCCTTGCGGGTGCATGCGATGGAGTGAACCTCAAGCTCGCAAAGTGCGGCAGCCTGCGCGAAGCAATTCGCATTGTTCATGTCGCGCGCGCGCACGGAATGATGGTCATGGCCGGATGCATGATCGAATCGAGCCTCGGCATATCTGCTGTGGCTCAGCTTGCCCCTCTTCTCGATCATGCCGATTTCGATGGCGCAGCACTGCTCTCGAACGATCCTTACTCAGGTGCGACAATGATCAAAGGCCGCATCGCGCTGAGCGACGAGCCCGGCCTTGGCGTGCGGCCATCGAGTGAGAGCGGCGAATCGGCGGCCAGCGGGGGCGCCCGCTAGCGGGCCTCATGAGCGCCCGGTCAACGGGACTGATAGAAGTAGCACTTCCTGTCCCGCTCTTTCAGACATTCACGTACGAGCTGAATCCCGACGAGAAGGAGATTCCCGCGATCGGCTCGCGCGTAGTCGTTCCATTCCGGAATCGAAAGGAAATTGGGATCTGTCTCGGGCCGGCCGAGACTACGGGGCCGAGAAAGCTCAAGCGCGTCATCGAAGTTCCGGACGCGTCACCAGTCATGAGCCCGCAGATGATCGAGCTCTGCAAATGGATTGGTGATTACTACGTGGTGCCCATCGGAATTGCGTTGCGCAGCGCACTTCCCGCAGCACTTGCCGGCGCAGCGCAGCCGCAGCCCGCTCGCAAGACGCAGCGAGTGGTGCGCCTGCGGGAAGATCTTCCAACTCTCACTCACCGCGAGAAAGCGTTTGCACGTGCGCCGCAGCAGCGAGCAGTCTTTGAAATGCTCGAGTCACTCGGTGGCACGAGCACTCTCGATCACCTGCTCGAACACCTGCAATTCTCTGCGTCTGTGTTGAAGGCACTCGAGAAGCGTGGGCTGATTCGGGTCGATGCTGAGGAAATCGATCGCGATCCATTTGCCCTGAGACCCTCGTCAAAGTCGCCGAGACTCGAGCCAACCCGTCCTCAGGCTCGTGCGATCGAGCAGCTCGCGGGAGCTGCACCCGGAGAGGTTTTCCTGCTTCACGGAATCACCGGAAGCGGAAAGACGCTCGTCTATATCGAGCTTCTCCGCGAAGTCGTGGACGTGAAAGGAAAGACTGCGATCGTGCTCGTACCGGAAATTGCGCTTACGCCTCAAACCGTTGACCGCTTTCGCGCGGTATTCGGCGATCGCATCGCGGTGCTTCATTCTGCGTTGAGTGATGGCGAGAGATACGACGCGTGGCTCGCTCTTAAGCGAGGGGACAAACGCATTGTCGTTGGAGCGCGATCAGCGATCTTTGCTCCGCTCGACAATCTCGGCGCGATCATCGTCGATGAAGAGCACGAGGCGAGCTATAAGCAGGGAGAGAATCCCCGATATCATGCGCGTGAGGTCGCGATAGTCAGAGCGAAATCGGAAGACGCCGTCGTTGTTCTTGGCAGCGCGACTCCGTCGCTCGAATCGTGGACAAACGCGGAATCCGGCAAGTACACGCTGATCTCTCTCCCTGATCGCGTGGGCGGTGGAAAGCTTCCGCGCGTGGATGTTGTCGACCTGCGCCACCGGCCCGCCCTCGCTGAAGGGAGCACTGGGCCCAATACGGGATACTCAGCGATCATAAGAGACGAGCTCGACACAGCGCTTTCGGAAACGCTGCGCCGTGGAGAGCAAAGCATCCTTCTTCTCAATCGCCGCGGGTATTCGTCGTTCGTTCAATGCAACGATTGCGGCGACGTTGTGGTCTGCCCGAACTGCAGCATCACTCTCACACTTCACCGCGCGCCGGAGCGATTGCTCTGTCACTACTGCGCGCATCAGGAAGCACTGCGCTCGCGCTGCCGCCGCTGCGGCGGAGAAACGCTCAAGCATCGCGGGCTCGGCACACAGCAGATAGAGCGACTCATTTGCGAGCGGTTTCCATCGGCGCGCATCGCGCGCATGGATGTCGATACGACGAGCGGAAAATGGGCTCACGCAGAAATCCTGGATCGCGTGGGTGCGGGCAATGTCGACATTCTCCTCGGTACGCAGATGATCGCGAAAGGTCTCGACTTTCCCAATGTCACTCTCGTTGGTGTCGTTGACGCAGACGTTGGAATCAATCTCCCCGATTTCCGCGCATCGGAGCGTTGTTTTCAGCTTTTGAGTCAGGTCGCCGGGAGGGCGGGACGAGGTCCGAAAGGCGGCCGTGTGCTCATTCAGACTCGTGTCCCATCGCATCACGCGGTTCAGTGCGCAGTTGCGCACGATTACAGGACCTTCGTGAGAGAGGAGCTCGAGGGCCGTATCAAACCTCCGTATCCGCCGAATCTCCGACTTGTGAACATTGTGTTCAGTGCAACGAATGCGCGTGCAGCGGCCGATGTTGCCACTCGCGGAGCCGACTGGCTTCGTGATCTCATCGCTGCTCATACAGCAGGTGAAGTCGCGCTCGTTGGTCCCGCACCTTGTCCCATCGAGCGGGTGAAAACTAGATGGCGCTGGCACGTCCTTCTCAAGTCGCAGCATGCGGGCGAGCTGACACGAGTGAGCCGCTATTTCATGGAGCGGTTCACCGCGCCTGCGGCAATTCGCATCACTCTCGATCGCGATCCTGTGGCGCTGCTCTGACGCGATTCGCCATCTTTAAGCGTGGCGCTTCTCAATCCTCCTGATTTTTCCTCTCCCCGGCTGACTGCAGCGCCTGACGCGACGTTCGTCGAGGCACCTGCCGAGGGTGTTCTGCCTGAGCGTTTTTTCTCGACGACAAACCTGCCCACCTGGATCAAGGTCAACGGTGAGTGGTTGTTTCCGCGCGAGCCGAGGATGGATTCAGCGCTTGTGCTCGACAGGGAAGGAGTGGTGTGGGCTCGTGAAGGTCGGCGTGTGGCGCGAGGTGACAAGGTCGCTGTCGGCAGCGCTGAAGATGGATCCGAGGGTATCTACGTTCATTCGCTCATCGACGATGATGACGAGGGCGAATTCAGGTTCATGACAAGCGAGGTGTCGCGTGAAAAACCGATCGACTACTCGCTCATGGCTCAGATTCTGCTCGACGAGCGCGACAGAGGCGGCTACCCCATCTGGGTCACCGGTCCAGCGCTCGTACATTCGCGTGCCCGCGCGGATATGGTGTGGTTCATCGAGAATGGGTTTGTCGGTGCGCTCCTCGCCGGTAACGCGGTGGCGGTCCACGATATCGAAGCATCGATCTTTGGAACCACACTGGGAATGACCGGAACCGGAGTAGCGACAGTCGGTGGTCATGGTCTGCACATGCGCGCGATCAATCAGGTGCGGGCTGCGGGATCGATCGCAGAAGCAGTGAAACGCGGCATCGTGACCAACGGAATCATGCACGCGCTCGTAACCCACAACGTGCCGTTCGTTCTCACAGGATCGATACGAGACGATGGGCCGCTGCCCGATGTGATAACCGACAACGTCGCTGCGCAGGATGCGATGCGAAAGCATACGATCAAGTCAACGATGGCAATTCTCGTTGCGACGGCCCTTCACGCTATTGCAACCGGAAACATGCTGCCTGCATTTGTCGTCAATAACGATGGATCGATGCGCGAGCTCGCAACGATCTGCGTGGATTCTTCTGAATTTGTAGTGAGCAAGCTCAAGGACCGCGGAACTCACCAGGCATTCGGCGTGGTGACCAACGCCCAGGATTTCATGCACATTCTACGGCTCTATGTCGAGAGAGAAATGACCGCACGCAGCACCCGCATCGCATGATCGAGACTACTGAACGCTTTCTGAAGGAAATCGCCGACAAGGTCGGCGCCCAGTACGTCGACTCGATTCACCTCTTCCCACCGATACGGCAAGGCGGAGTGGAGACAGGCGCCGCCGTTGTTGCGGCAAGCCTCCCCGAGCGCGAGAGGCACACTGTGTACAGCGCGAGTTATCGACACACGCTGAAGGGTCCCGACCGTGGCAAGTGGGAAGCGGATGTGACCGCCGAGGCAGATGCACCGCTCGTCACAGTCGAGCTCGTAGTGCAGGGAGTGATGAAGCGGGCGGGGGAGCCGTTTCATCCTGAGAAGATCACCGCATCGGAATTTCGGTCGATTATCGGATATGTCGAATCCATGAGCGAAAGTTCTCAGCATATCGAAGCAGCACCGTCCGGTGAATATCCCGTGCATCTTCAATTGTCTCCGATGCAACGGAGAGCCACGACGGCGTAATCAGGAAAGGGTAGACCTGGTCTCCACCGGCTGATCCGTGTGCGCCCACCTGATCGTCGAATGAGACGATATCGTAACCGTCGTATGCGCCGAACAGAACACAATCTCCCGCATTCGGCTGTCGAACTAACGACTCAACCGCGCGCAGCACGTACGATTCCGTGCCGTACGCATCCATCGGATTTCGTCCAGCGATTACCTGCAGGGCCGCGTTGTTGATCATCGCTCGCCCGCGGCGATCCTCGACATGAACCCCGTCAGGCGTCAGCGTTGCGATAATTCCGATACCATCATGCGCAAGGAGTGACTGGTACAGGTCGCGGCGGGGCTGATCTGACGTGATGTCCTCCAGCATGAGACGGCGCGAATCATCAGCGAAATAGAGAAGAGCAAGGCACGAGCTGTACGTAACCACCACGTCGTGATGCGATGCGACCCTGAACTTCTCCGGTATGATTATCTCCCTCAGCCCATAACGACTGCGAAGCCAGTCCCGCAGGCGCCTCAGCGTGCGACGTGTCCGCGGTTGTGTCGGCGGAGTGATCGCGGCAACGGCTTCGACGACTTCAGGTCCTATGTCGGCGTACTCGCTCCGTTCGGAGTGGCTCGCATAGACATCGCCGTCGAGCATTCTCTCGACCGTTCTGCCCAGCGATTCTCCAAAACGGACCCTGTAGCTTTGCGAGGGTGTCATTCCGTGATCAGATAGAATGACGAGATCATACTGGCGTCCGCCTGCGAGGCGCGCCATCCGCCATATCTCATTTATGCGCGCATCAGTCCTCTTGAGATCAGCGAGAGCCTGCTTGCTCGATGGTCCGAAGTGATGCGCGAGCTCGTCATACTGCATGAACGTGCTGTATATGACTGGCACGCCGAGGTAAACATCGAGCAGAATCGCCATCGTCTGCAGTTCGCGGATGATGACGTTGCTCAGTATGCGAATGAACGGGAAAATCCCCTCGGAGAAAGTCACTCTCCGTGAGATTTCTCCTGCAAGCCGCTCGTACTCCTCGAGCACATACTCGAATACACTTTGAACGAGCATTCGCGCTACGCGAATCGGATGCAGAAGGAGCAGCATCGCCATTCTTCCGCCGCCAAGCCGCTGATACACCGACATCTTCTCACGCGTAGCGACGGTGAACGCCACTGTTCCCGCGTCACCATCGAGCAGATTCACATAGCTCGATCCGCCAGCGAGAGCTCCCGGTGATGTGATGCGATCGCGAATGTACTGAACACCATCAGGGAGGTTACATGTGACGAGCTTTCTGGCAGGCTTGTCGTAGAAACGGAAGGCGGGAATTCCCTGATTCTGTCCGTGAAAGATTCCAGCCTGGCAATACGGTGTCGCTGAAGGAAGCCCGCAAAACCATCGTCGCAGCTCGAATCCTTCTTCTTCGAACAACAGGCGCCTGATTGTCGGACAGTAACCGCGCTCGATAGCGCGGCGGAGATCCGAGTATGCCAGCGCATCTATCTGGAGCATGATTACGCCGCGGCGCCCATCATGTGGACGCTTCTCGCGGCGAAACAGCCAGTACTTCGTCCTGTAGTAAAAGCGAAGCAGCGGGCCCGCGCGTGGGCGGCTGCGTCGCTCTTTCACGCTACAGCTTCGGAGACAATCCGCAGCAGCTGCTTCACCGGCACCGGCTTGAGCAGCACGTCGTCACATCCAGCTTCCAGGCATCGCGATCGCGTTTCGGAATCGCTGTGTCCGGTAAGAGCGAACGTCGCTCCGGGCTTGAACCCCTCAGCATCGAGCGTGCGCAGCACGGAAAGCCCATCGTCATCGGGAAGCGTGATATCGAGCAGCATGACATCAGGACGCAGCTCTAGTCCAAGCTCCTTCGCTTCTTTCGCAGTCGTTGCAACTGTCACGTCGAATCCTCCGGACTCGAGCAGCAGCTTCAACGCGCTGTAGATCAATGGACTGTCTTCAACGAGGAGTACTTTCGCGCTCATTCACCTTGGCGTTTCACGGGCAGTGTGAAGAAAAACCGGCTGCCCTGGCCAAGCTCGCTTTCCACCCAGATGCGGCCGCCGTGCAGCTCGACGAACCGTCTAGCAATTGTAAGACCGAGCCCGGTGCCGTGATGCGCGCGCGACGCAGATGAGTCTACCTGCGCGAACTCGCGAAAGATGAGCTCATGGTGATCGGGTGCGATGCCGCGGCCTGTATCCCCGACTTCGATCAGGACGACATGCTCCGGGTCCTCAGGACTCATTCCCGCATCGACCCACACACGCCCGCCACCTGGCGTAAACTCGAATGCGTTGCCAAGCAGATTCGTCAGGACGTGTATCACCTTGTCGCGGTCGCCCCGAACTGCCGGGAGAGAAGGCGAAAGATATCGCTCGAGGCTCAGACCCTTTTTTGCAACGAGACTTTCGTTGAGCGACGTCACCTGCTCGACGACTTCGTGAATCGAGAACTCCGATTCGACCAGAGTAAGCGGCTCACTCGAATCTCGCGCGTGCATGAGAATCTCGGCGATCATGTCAAGAAGCTGACGGCCACCTGTGATGATCGTCGAGATGCTCTCGCGCTGTTTCATCGTGACGTCGCCGAGTATGCCGTCGCGCAGAATTTCTGCGTGAGTGATGATGGCAGTCAGCGGAGTGCGCAGATCATGTGAAATGTTCGAAAGGAACTGCGTCTTGAGCGCATCTCTCTCCTTGAGCTCCATGATCAGCCGCTGCGACTCGGCAAGCTGCGATTCGAGCGCGGAGATGCGATCGGTCGCAGGCTCCAGCCGTGACGGCGGGTTCGATGTCTCGACCTCACTCATTCCCTGAGCTCTCCACAAGGAGATGCGACTCGTCGCTCTCCTCGATCGATTCCACGAGCTGCTGTCTTCTCAATAGCGTCCAATACCTTCCCTCGGCCATCATCAGGTCGTCGTGAATACCCTGTTCGACAATTTTCCCCTCGTCGAGAACGATAATCCAGCCCGCATCCCGTATCGCGCTCACCCGGTGTGATGCAATCACAGCCGTGCGCCTTTCGAGCGCGTCACCCAGCGCACGAAGTATTTCAGCTTCTGTGTGTGTGTCAACTGCACTTAACGCGTCGTCCAGGAGCACGATGGACGGCTTCCTTGCAAGGGCGCGTGCAAGGGACGCCCGTTGCTTCTGGCCGCCCGACAGGTTGATACCGCGCTCGCCCAGCATCGTTTCATATCCGCCGGGAAATTTTTCGATTGTTTCCGCCAGCTGCGCTGTTTTCGCTGCCCATGTCACGGTATCAGGATCGTTGGAGCCGTAGCCAAGGTTCGACGCAATCGTGTCGCTGAACAGCAGACTCTCCTGAGGCACAAACCCGATCTCGCGACGCAGCTCATGAACGGGAATGTTTTTCACCGACACACCGTCGATGAGAACCTCGCCTTCCTGCGGATCATGCAGCCGTGGAATCAAGTCCATCAGAGCGGTCTTACCGCTGCCGGTGGATCCGACCACGCCAAGTGTCGTACCGGCGGGCACTGAAAAGCTCACGTCGCGGAGCACCCATCGCGGCTCCCGACCTTCCGCCGCTGGATAGTGAAAGCCGACGCCGCGGAACTCGATGCGCCTTCCACCCGTCGTTGAAGGAAGGTGAACAGCGCGCTCCGCGGGCGGCTCAGTAATCGACGAGCGCGCGTCGAGTATCTCCGCGAGTCGCAACAGCGATGCGTTACCGCGCTGGAAAAGATTTATCACCCATCCCAGCGCAATGAGCGGCCACGTCAAAAGACCGAGATACAAACCGAATGCGACGAACGATCCGACCGAGATAGTTCCGCGCAGCGTGAGATAGCCGCCGAGCCCAAGGACGACTGTGCCGGCAACGCCGGCGAGCAGCGCGAACATTGGATGCATGGTGCCGTACAGGCGTGCGAGTGACATGTTGCGATTCATGTACTCGTCGTTGAGAGCCGCGAACCGCTGGATCTCGGCATGCTCCTGCCGGTACGCGCGCACGATTCGGGTGCCTGTGAGATTTTCCTGCGCGTGAGTGGTCAGGGTGGAGAAATGTTCCTGAACTGCTTCGAACCGCCGGTGTATCGCGCCACCCAGATATGCTGTAATCGCGGGTAGCGCGATCATCGGCAGCAGTGCGAGGATCGTCAACAGCACGTTGATGCGCAGCATGAAGACGAGTGCGAACAGTGCGCCTGCAACGGTGCTGACGAGGTACATGATTGCGGGACCAGCGGCCATTCTCACTGCGCTCAGATCGTTTGTGAGACGCGCCATGATATCGCCGGTGCGGTTCTTCCCGAACCATTCAGCGTCGAGTGTTGTGAGGTGCGCAAATAGGTCATTGCGCAGGTCGTACTCGATGTTGCGGCTGATGCGGTTGAGCACCTCTCGCATCGCATAACGCAGGAATCCAGCAAATACGGCGACTGCGACAATCTGACCTGCAAACTTCCACACGGCCGACAAGAGCGCATCGCTCCGGACAGCGTCGATGGCGAGCCGCAGAAGCCACGGAATTACGCTTGTGATAGCAGTGGAAAACACGACGAGCACCAGCCCTGCGATCAGATCGCCCCGGTACGGGGTATAGTAGGGAAGAATGCGTCTGATCTGTTTCATGAATGGCACGACGATTGCCCCCTTCAGCACTCTAAGCGCTTGTGCGACAACAGTTTCCGGGCAAGCGTCAACAAACGGAGGCCAACCGATGTCAAAATATATCTACCGTTTAACAGCCCCGCTGGCGTTGTCGCTCGCACTAATTGCTGGCGCGTGCAGTGACAAGAAAGCTGATACGCTCGCCGAGGATACTTCGCTCAATCGCGATCTCCAGATGGCGAACCAGGACACGCTTGCCCAGCCTGCGTTGCAGGATGTTCCCGCTACCGGAGCGCCGAGCACCAGTGCGCCTGTCGCGAGCAATCCGGCACCTGCTCCAACAAGGCCGCGCACTTCTGGAACTACGGTAAGAACGCCGCCGCGTACGACGACCACGCGTCCGAGCACGCCGTCGGCACCCGCAGCTCCGGCACCGACAACCACCGCAAGTGGCAACACAGTCACAAAGGGAACGAGCGGGTCTGAGAGAGCAGTTGGATCGATTCCAGCTGGTGCGGAGATCAGCCTTTCATCGAACTCGCGCGTGTGCACCAACACGCACAAGGTTGGTCAACGTTTCAGCGCGACTGTCAGCAACACGGTGACAGGATCGAATGGCGCAACCATTCCTGCTGGTGCAACCGCAACGGTCGAGATCACGCAGCTCGATCGCAGTGAGAACGCGAACGATCCGATTCACATGGGCTTCCGTGTAGTGTCCGTGACTTTCGGCGGGCGCACGTATCCACTCGATGCGACGACGACTTATGCGAACGTCGATCGCATTCGTAATCAGCCCAAGAGCAAGGACGTTCAGAAGGTCGTTGGCGGTGCAGCAGTTGGCGCAATCATCGGCCAGGTGCTTGGCAAGGATACGAAATCAACAGTGATCGGTGCGGCAACCGGTGCGGCAGCAGGTGCTGGTGCAGCAGCCGCGACTGCCAATTACGAGGGATGCGTACCGTCTGGTGGAAGGATCACTATTACGCTTGATAACTCTGCAACGGTCCAATCTTGATATACTGACAACTGAAGACTGGGATTG
>DASUXX010000159.1:0-2553 GCA_036377755.1 Gemmatimonadaceae bacterium | reverse complement strand
CAACGGAAATAGTTCCGCGCGCAGCCGTAAACTTTATTGCGTTGGATAGAAGATTGATGAGGATCTGACGCACCTTGTCCTCATCTCCCCGCGCAACTGCTCCGTCGCAGTCGTTCGTTATCTCGAATTTCAACATCTTCTCGCGAAGCTGCGGCTCGACAAATTCCCTGAGGCTGTCGAGAACCTTTGCGACATGAATCGGGTGATCTTCAATCGCAATGTGACCTGCTTCGATCTTCGCAAAATTGAGGATGTCGTTGATGAGGGAGAGCAGATGACGCTGGCTGCGATCGATGCGATCGAGATCGTCCTGCTGTTCGCGTGTTATCGGCCCTCGCACTCCAAGCGAAAGCAGCTGCGTATAGCCTGCAATTGCATTCAGCGGAGTGCGCAGCTCATGTGACATCGTTGCGAGGAACTGGCTCTTGGCTGAGTTTGCTTCCTCTGCCTGTCGTCGCGCGGCGCGCTCGCTTTCGACGAGCTGACGATATGCTGTGACGTCGATGGCTGCGGTAAGAAAGAGACGCCGCCCATCGGGAAGCTGACCGAGACCCACTCTATGGAAGTCCCACGTGCGCATATTGCCGCTTGCCGTAGTCACCTGACGCTCGCCCAGGTGAACGGATTCGCCTTCGTGCCATTCATTGGACAGGAATTCGTCCGAGTTTGTCGATGACTCGCCGTATGCAACCCGCGCCCACTCGCGCGTCGTTGCAATCGTCGAAGGATCGTAACCCGTGAGATTTGTCCAGGCATTACTGAGCTGAAGTATCTCGCCATCCTCAGCGTGAAGCATCAACGGATACGGCGCAGACAAAACCGCGCTTCGAAGGCGCTGCTCGCTTTCCCGCAGCGACTGCTCCGCTTCGTTTCGTTTATCGATGTAATCGCGAACATCGAGCTGACGCAGCCGTGCGCGTTGTGCGGAGCGAATGAGTGTCGTGAGAGTTGCGACGCGAACGGGTCTCTCCAGAAGGGTCACGTTGCCCTTCTCGGTTACGCCGCTCAATGCTTTCGGCAGCGAGCTCGAGAGCTCATCCTCACCCGTCAGAAGAATGATCGGGATATCGGACCACGATGGCTGCCGATTCAGGGATTCAAAGAGCCTCACACGCGCGCTGGCACTGAGAGCCTCTTCGGCAATAACGAGGACGCCGACGTCTTCTGCACCGATCAGCTCGCAAACCTCATCCATGTTCGAGGCCGCCCTCGCGTCGATGCCGAACCGCTTGAGAATGCGCGTCGCGACCGGAGCGTCCTGGCCTGTCGGTGTCAGGAGCGCAACCGGGATGGATGCTGCCTCGACATCGCGTCGCTCCTCGAACTCGCGCGCAGGCGCGAGATGCACGGCAGGCTTGGCGTCGCCCGACCTGGCTTCAGTCCGGAGCGCCGGTGCGGTCATTGTCTTGCGGCTTGATCGCTGGGTGATGGCTTGGACGCAGGATCCTCGAGATCATCGCGCATCAAGGGGTTCGAGCCTCCGATGTAGCGAGGCACGCCGGTAAGTACTCCCTGGAATTCGCGCAGCGGCGCGCCCACGTTCAACCCGCCCTTCGCAACCTTGCATTCACGAATCGTCCGCTCATGATCGCCACTTCGCTTCTTCACCACTGATACTGCCTGGCGCACGGTTCCGTTCACCTCGAAGTAGCGCATTAGTATCACGGTGTCGGCGAGATAGCTGACTTCCGCCGCCTCGTCTACCGGATTTCCGAAAATGCCGTGCTGCACGAGGGTCATGATGCAGGTAACACCGTGATTCGACAGGAAGCTGAGCAGCTCGTGCACCTGAATCGGAAGCAGTCTCTCTTCCGGCATCGACTGCATATAACCATTGATCGAATCGATGATCACGAGTGAAATGCGATCCTTTTCAACAGCAGTCACGACCTGGCTTGCGAACTCGCCGGGCGATAATTCTGTCGGCTCGACCTGCTGGAGATGGAACTGTCCGCTGCCGATGGATGATTCCAGGTCCAGGCCAAGCATCCGTGTGCGAAGACGGAACGTCGACAGCCGCTCGTCGAACAGGTAAAGAAGAACCCGCTCCCCCCGGCTGATGGCTGAGTGCGCGTACTGTGTGCAAAGCACCGACTTACCCGTTCCCGCCGCACCTGTGATAAGCAGACTCGTGCCGGCGGTAATTCCGCCGCCGAGGAGAGCGTCCAGTCTCTTCGAGCCGCTCGAGATATTGACGCCTGTGTAATCAGATCGGGGAGCGTCGTGCAGAATTCTCGGAAATACGTGCAGGCCTCCCTTGGTGATTCGAAAGTCGTGAAACCCCCCACGAAATTTTGCACCGCGGACTTTGGTCACCTGAAGACGGCGGCGCTCCGATCCGTATTCGAGGGCAACATGCTCGAGGACTATCACGCCATGTGCGAGGCTGTGAAGCTGGAGATCATCGCCCGGTGAAGTCTTGTCGTCCAGCAGCAGGACGGTCGTGCGACGCGTGCTGAAGAACTGCTTCATCGCGAGAATCTGCCTGCGAAAGCGCAGTGGCTCGCGCGCGAGCAACCGCATCTCGGAGAGGGAATCGAAAACCACCCGCCT
>DASUXX010000158.1:0-3541 GCA_036377755.1 Gemmatimonadaceae bacterium | reverse complement strand
TCTGTCAGATGCTTAGCGCGCGAAGCGCGATAAGCCATCCTCCGTGCCCTCCAAAGATGGAGCTGAGGGGAATCGAACCCCTGACCTCTGCAGTGCGATTGCAGCGCTCTCCCAGCTGAGCTACAGCCCCGTAACATCTTTCGCTGCGACGTCACGCTACGAGCTACTAGCTAGCTGATAACTCTCCCGTCGCACCGGGCCAAAAATCCAGAAGCCCCGCTGAAAAGCTGGCGGGGCTTCAGACTCACCTCAATCTAGGGCCGAATCAGCCTCTGTCAAGAGACCGTAAACTATTGCCTACAAACACGATACAGCCTTCCGCCAGCTCACTGCCCCGACGGCTGGCTCGACGGAGGCACCATGTTCTTCATGCGCATGTACGTCACGATGTTGCCGTAATGCTCTCCAAGATGAACACCGTTCATCACGAGCGCATGCATTCTCGAGCGGTCCTGGCCAAAGAGCTTGATCATTCCGGCAGCCTGTCCGTCGTTCATCGCATACGCCTTTGCGCAGTAATCATTGGACGCTTTCATCGCCGCTACAAGATCTGCTTTCGTGGTCTTCGTCTTTTCGATGTCGTCCTCTCCACGTGCCGGCTCACCGAGCACGATCGCGCAGAACATGTACTGTGATCCTGCGATGTGACCAATGAGCTGGCCGAATGACCTCACACCCGCAACGGGCTTGTACGCATAGTCGGCTTCCGACATCTGCTCCGCAGCGCGGGTGATGTAATTCGACATGCCCTGCCAGTTTGCCTTTGCGGCATCGACGCCAGGGGACTGCGCAAAGACCGGCGCTGCAACAAGCATCGCAGCGAGAGAAACAGCGATTCGCTTCATTTGAAAATCTCGGTTCATGGGGAGCGATAAGATGCAGCCGCGCACACGCACATGCTACCCATCACCCGGTCGCCGTTAACCGATCACGCCGCTGTTACGTCGCCTCCCAGAAGTGAGATCACCTCGCCCGTGATGTAGCTCGAGTCGGCATTCGATGCGAGAAAGACATACACCGGGGCGATCTCTTCAGGCTGAGCTGGTCGCCCCATCGGTGTATCCTGGCCGAACTTCTGTACGTCTTCAGCTTCTTTCGCCGCCGTGTTGAGCGGAGTCCACACAGGTCCGGGTGCAACCGCATTCACGCGAATCTTTTTCTCGACGAGATTCTGCGCCAGCGATTTGGTAAATGCGTGTATGGCGCCTTTCGTCGATGCGTAATCGAGCAGTGTGCTTTCACCTTCGAGACCAGTGATCGATCCGGTATTTATGATGCAGCTCCCGGTTTTCATTTCAGGAAGCGCTGCCTTCACCATATAGAAGTATCCATAGATGTTCGTCCTGAAAGTCTTGTCCCACTGATCTTCAGTGACGTCGTCGATGGATTCCTGGTTCTTCTGGAATGCAGCGTTGTTCACGAGAATGTCGAGACGGCCAAGCTCATTCACTGTCTGCTCGACAGCGTCATTGCAGAACTCGCGATCGGTGACATCGCCCGGAATGAGAACCGCGCGACGCCCCTCTGATTCGATTGCATCGCGAGTTTCTTCCGCATCACTCTGTTCTTCAGGGAGATATACGATCGCCAGGTCTGCACCTTCGCGCGCATACATCACGGCAACTGCCCGCCCGATTCCTGAATCACCGCCAGTAATCAGTGCAGTTCTTCCCTGCAGCTTTCCTGCAGGACGGTGCGCCGGTGCTTCATATTTCGGACGCGGGTGAACTTCCGACTCGAGGCCTGGAGATTCCTGATGCTGCTTTGGCAGCGGCGGCTTTACATATCTGCGCTGACGCTGGAGCGCAGGCTCGGTGCGTGCAGATGACTTCTTTCCCGATGATCGTGCAGCCGTCTTCTTTCTCGTTGCCATCCTCGCCTCTCGGTTGATCGACCCCACGAGGAGGCAAGTGGCGTTCCCGGCGCGTAACTTTTACCGACTATGACACATACCCTGTCGCGCAGCGTAGCGGTCTGCGCAATTCTCGCATCCATTGCCGCACAAGGCTGCGCTACTGCGCGCACTGCGGAGCCACCCGCCGACGCACGATCATATAAGGGACCCCCTACTACGGCGGCGATTACACCCGGAGATCTGCGAACACGACTTTACATCTTTTCCGACGACTCGATGCGCGGTCGCGCAGCGGGCACGCCGGACAATCTTCGCGGCACAGCGTACATCGAGCGCGAATTGAGGCGTCTGGGCGTCGAGCCCGCAGGAGAAAACGGAACCTACTTTCAGGATGTCCCGCTCGCCTCCCGCGGAGTAGCGACAAACTCATCAGTAACGGTCGACGGCAAGACGTTCGCGTTGAGCACTGATTTCATTCCTCGTGACATGGGCTCCGGCATGCGATCGATAGATGGAGCAACCGCCATCTACGGAGGAAAGTGGGGAGATTCGTCGACTTATATCAGCCGCGAGCTTGCTGCAGGAAAGGTCGTCGTCCTCACCCTTCCAGAAGGGTGGGCCATCAACCGGTTCGCTTCCGCAGGACGATTCAGCGCCGCTGCAGGAGTCGCTGCCGTCACACTCGCCCGGATGCCTCGCGACTTTCAGCTGAGCTTTGTTCATGACAAATCGATCGATGCGGCGAGTGAAATGACGACCGCCGGCCGGCCGGTTCCAACCTTTTTCTATGTGTCGGACGCGCTTGGTCGCGCAATGTTCGGAGGCGCAGATCCATCGACCCTCAATCCCGGCACTCTTGGCCGCAAGCTATCCGGACAGATTGGATTCGAATCCCCCGCGACGACACCTCCCGGACGCAATGTCATCGGCGTCATTCGAGGATCGGACCCGTCACTTCGCAACGAGTACGTCGCCCTTGGAGCGCACAACGATCACGAGCCGGTTCGCGGGTACGCGGTCGATCACGATTCCCTTCGCGCGTACAACGCGGTCGTCCGTCCAGAAGGCGCGGAGAGCGGCGATGCGTCCGCAACTCCAGAGCAGATGACCAGGGTGCGCGCAATTCTCGATTCACTGCGGAAAATCCGTGGACCACGTCTCGACTCGATCATGAACGGCGCCGACGATGATGGCACCGGATCGATGGCGCTTCTCGAAATCGCCGAGGCGTTCTCAAGAGCAAACGTAAAGCCGAAGCGCTCTATTTTATTCGTCTGGCATACCGCGGAAGAGCTTGGAATGGTTGGATCCAATTACTTCACGCTACATCCCACGGTGCCGCGCGACTCGATCGTCACACAGCTCAACATCGACATGATCGGGCGCGGCGGAAGCACCGATGCCGTCCACGATGTGAATGGCACTATGACCTACGGCAGCCCTGACTTCGTCGAGGTAATCGGATCGCGCAAGCTCAGCAGTGAGCTCGGCGACATCATCGATGACGTAAATTCGAAACAGCCGCGGCCGCTCGCATTCTCCAAGGTGTTCGATACGCCCGGCGAGCCACACCAGATGTACTGCCGCAGCGATCATTACATGTATGCGCGCTTCGGAATTCCGATCACGTTCTTTTTCACGAGCGTCCACCGCGACTATCACCAGGTAACGGACGAGCCGCAATAC
>DASUXX010000157.1:0-3251 GCA_036377755.1 Gemmatimonadaceae bacterium | reverse complement strand
GGTGCGATGTGAGGGTACGACCCTCTACTGCATGCGCCTCGACAAGAATTCGCGGCGCCTGACAGATGGCGGCCACAGGCTTGTCCAACTCCATGAATCCGCGAACGAAACTCACTGCTTCCGGTGACGCGCGCAGCGCCTCGGTGTTCCTCACGCCGCCCGGTATTACGAGCGCATCGAAATCCCGCGCGCTCACTTCCTTCACCAGGCGGTCGACGTGAAACGTGTCCGCCTTCTCGTCGTGAATCAGACCCTGGATGTCGCCGTTCTTGATCGATAGAAGGGTCACGTCGGCCTGCGCTTCCTTGAGCGCCTGCCATGGTGCGGTGAGCTCTACCTGTTCCACACCATCCGTCGCGAGCACCGCGACTTTACGACCCGCCAGATTTGCCGCCATTAATTCTCTCCATGCTTTAAGCCGCAGCTCGCTGCGGTACCGCTAAGGCCTCACGAAACGTGCCATATTAGGATCATGCCACTCGCCCCTCTCTACGGCCATTTCGACCTCAAGGAACGTCTGGCCAGAAGCTTCGAGTCGGGCTCGCTTCCGGCCAGCCTCCTCCTTCACGGACCGAGAGGAGTCGGCAAGCAGCGCCTCGCTCTCTGGCTTGCTCAGGCCATTCTCTGCCAGGACGCAAACCGTCCCTGCGGAAAATGCAGGAGCTGCCAGTACGTGATGAATCTCGCACACCCTGACCTTCACTGGTACTTCCCCCGCCCGCGCCTCAAGGACACCGATCCTTCCCTCGAAGACGTCCGCGACGACTATCGCGAGGCCATTCAGGAAAGAATTGCCAATAACGGGATATACCCTGCACCGCCCGGTAATGAAGGCATCTACATCGCAACGGTGCGCGCGATCGTGAACGAAGCGGCGCTCGCACCTGCGATTGCATCACGCAAAGTCTTCATCATTGGAGATGCCGAGCGCATGGGATTCCAGGAAGGTTCGGAATACGCGGCAAATGCGTTCCTGAAACTGCTCGAGGAACCACCCGAGGACACGAACATCATCATCACGTCAAGCGAGCCGGGTGCTCTTCTTCCGACCATTCGCTCGCGTACTGTCTCCGTACGAATGCATCCACTGGCCGAGAACGAAATGCGCGCCTTTCTCTCTGATAGTGAGATCTCTAAGGCACTCGACGAGGCGGGTGCGCCGCGATCTCTCAACGAGAGACTGCAGCTCGCGAATGGAGCTCCCGGATCGCTCGTGGGAGACGATGCGCGCAGCAAGGCGATGTCAGCCGCACGGCGGCTCATCGATGCTGCAACGTCCAACCAGGTATCCGCGCGGCATGCCGCTGCACTTGCCGCCGGATTTTCAGGCGCACGCGGAGGTTTCACCGATGTTCTCGATTCACTCGTCATCGTGCTTGGCGAACGAATGCGCGCTGCCATACACGATGGTAATGAGCGCCGTGCGCTTGCGGTGAGCCGCGTTGCCGATAAAGTCGGTGAAGCACGCATTCTCGCGACAGGCAATGTCAATCCGCAGCTGCTTACTGCGAGCCTGCTGCGTGATCTTTCGAGCGCGCTGCGATGACGAAGCTTACACACACGGACGACAGCGGGAGCGCACGAATGGTTGATGTCACCTCGAAGAGTGCATCTCATCGTGAAGCGATTGCGACCGGTGCGATCCGCATGTCGTCATCGACGCTCGAAGCGATACGCGGAAATTCGCTGAAAAAGGGAGACGTTCTTTCCGTCTCGCGAATCGCAGCGATAATGGCAGCGAAGAACACGGCCTCCACAATTCCGCTTTGTCACCCAATTGCCCTTACAGACATCGGTGTCGAATTCACGTTCGATGACACGCTGCCGGGAATTCGCGTTCAAACTCGAGCAAAAACAATGGATCGCACCGGCGTCGAGATGGAAGCGCTCAATGCCGCGACCGTTGCGCTGCTCACCATCTACGATATGGCGAAAGGGATAGATCGCGGGATGACGATCGTATCAGTTTCGCTTCTCGAGAAATCCGGAGGTGCGTCCGGCAACTGGACGCGCGAAAACGACTAGAACCTTCGCGGCTCCTCGAGCATCCCCGCTGCTTCGTTGATGTGGCGCGTGTAATCGCGAATCGACTCCTCCCCGCGGCGCGCCGGAATCACGAATGCGGGATCCTGCGGATCAGTCGAGGTCGGCATGTTCACCATCGGGTCGCCGCCGCGGTTTATGACCGCACGCTCGAAACGCTCCACAGCACTGAGAAGATCAGCGAGCTCGGCAGGATCCTCATCCGCACTTACCTCGATTCCCTTCTGCATCAAGCGTCCGGATACTTCAACAGCGGCGCCGGCGATTTCCTCGCGCCGGTGCGGATCGAGAATGTCGTTCAAGTCATTGCGCGGTTCAGACTGCATGGAATCTCCTCATTGGTGAACGTCACTTCATTATGCAAAAGGCGTCCCGCTGTAACGGAGACCCTTGCCGACGCCGCTCGGAACGCTTCTTGTTAACTGCTTGAGCCCCCACCCGGAGTTTGTTCGTGCGAAATAGAGTGACTCGTTTTTTTCCAGCCGCATTGATCGCGGCTGTCTCTACAACCACGTCCGCGCAGACCTCTGCGCCCGCTGCATCGGGAGCAGCTTACGACACTGCCGCATTTGCCGCTCTTAGATGGCGCGAGATCGGCCCGTTTCGAGGCGGACGATCGGATGCCGTAGCAGGGTCGAGCGGACGACCGTGGGAGTACTACTTCGGCACTACAGGCAGCGGAGTATTCAAGACGATGGACGGCGGCATGACATGGTCGCCGGCAACCGACAAGTACTTCGGCGGATCCATCGGCGCGATTGCTGTCTCTGAATCGAATCCAGACATCGTGTACGTCGGTACTGGAGAGGAAGACATCCGCGGCAACGTCACGCATGGCGACGGCGTATGGAAATCCACCGACGCCGGAAAAACCTGGACATACATCGGGCTTGGTGACACTCAGCAGATCGGCCGCATAAGGGTTCATCCGAAAAACCCTGACATCGTTTACGTCGCTGCGCTCGGCCACGTATGGGGACCAAACAGCGAGCGCGGCGTTTTCAAATCGGAGAACGGCGGAAAGAGCTGGCGACGCGTTCTCTATCAAAGCGATTCGGCGGGCGCTGTCGATCTCGCAATGGATGTGAACGATCCCAACACGCTGTATGCCGCGATATGGCATGCGTACAGGCAACCGTGGAAACTCGTTTCAGGCGGGAGCGGAAGCGGATTGTTCAAGAGTACCGATGGCGGTGAGACGTGGACCA
>DASUXX010000156.1:0-18389 GCA_036377755.1 Gemmatimonadaceae bacterium | reverse complement strand
ATTTGCTGCAATCGTCGCAACACCGGCTGCCATTCCCTCCGCTGCCGAATAGCCGAACCCTTCCCAGTGGGATGGGACTACGAGCAGGTCGATCGACTTCAATATCGATGGAACATCGGAGCGGTAGCCGAGCCATTTCACTCGGGGTGCATCGGCAAACACGTCGCGTGCCTTTGCCTCGTCTGCACCCGTGCCTGCAATTACGAGCCATGCATTCGGCAGCGCTGCAGCGACCTTGTGCCACGCGTGAGCGAGGTCGATAAACCCCTTTCGAATCTCGAGCCGGCCGGCAAACCCGATCCTGAATGAACCTGCAGGAACCCCGAGATCGGTTGAGGGTGCGCTCTCATATGGAGAAGGATCGATTCCGTTGTAGATCACTGACACTTCATTCATATCGATCCAGGGCGCAGACCGGAGCAGGGTGTCACGAGTCGCGATCGAGTTGACGATGTGATGCGACGGCATCATTCCAAAGAATGCCCGGTCGTACAAGCCTCCATCGAGAGCGCGATCATTTGCGTGTCGAACTATCGACGGGATTCCACTCATGCGCGCCGCAGGAACGCTGAGCCTGACGTCTTTCTTCATCATTGCGAGCAACACATCCGCATCGTGTCTCCTGAGAGCCTTTCGAATGCTCATCATCGTAACCGGATGAAGATCCATGCCTTTCATAATCGGCTCGAAAGGAGCGATCGATTTCATGCGCTTTTCCAGCATCCCGTCCGGATAGCCGAACACCGATACATCATGTCCGCGCTGCTGAAATCCTCGCGCGAGAATCTCGGTGACCTTGTGTACGCCTCCCCATTTGGATGATGAGTTGCTGAGCACGATTCGCATTGGCTCAATGATCACCTGCAAATGTCGACCGCGCCATGTAGGTTGTAGCGCATGACAGACCCGGCAACTCCTGAAGTGATCTGCGCATCGTGCGGCAGCCAAGCCAGCGGCCGCTTCTGCTCCAACTGCGGTGCGTCACTCGAGCCTCGCACATGCGCGCAATGCGGTGCGTCATTGAGCCCCGGCGCGCACTTCTGTCATAACTGTGGCGCATCCATGAATGCAGCGAATGCACCGGGTGAGCGCGTTCCGCTTCCTGCATCGACTCCAGCGTCGTCAGCGCTGCCATGGATCGTAGCGGCAATTGCACTCATTACTTTGCTTGCGTTTCTCGCGGGCAACGCATTCAATCGGAAGAAGGGCAGCAGCCTCGATGCACCGCAGAATGCCTTGCCGCAGGCGGGCCTCGACGATCGGGGAGCACCAGCCGACGGACAGGGTGCCGTGAGAGGTCCGGACATATCCCAGCTGTCACCGCAGGAGAGGGCAGACAGGCTGTTCAATCGGGTCATGGTCCTCAACAGCGAAGGCAAGGCTGACAGCGTCCTTTTCTTTGCTCCCATGGCAATCGAGGCTTACCGCATGCTGAGCCCCATGAATGCCGACCAGCGCTATGACCTGGGACGCATTGCCGAGGTAGCCGGAGCATACCCGCTCGCCCGAGCGCAGGCAGATACGATCATATCCGAAAGCCCGACACACCTGCTCGGTCTGATACTCGCCGCGCGCATCGCCGATCTCGAAAAACGCGCCGCCGATTCAAAGAATTTTCAGTCGCGCTTCCTCAAGGCCTACGATGCCGAGTTAGCTCGGAAACTGCCGGAATACGAGCGTCATGAGGATGACATCAAAGCCGCGCTCGCAGCCGCGCGACGAGCAGGCACGTAGCAGGTCTGCTTGACATGGTTTGAAGCGTGCAGTATTCGCTCTCAAACGAACGACAATGCGTACACAGTCCGCGACAGGGCACGCCTTCTGCAGCGTGGCGCGCCGAACGATCGCGGCTGAACACACGAACCACGTAACAGCAAGGGGGAAGGTATGCCGAGCGGTGATGAGACAAGAGAGACGTTTAGATTCGCCGACGACGACGACTCTGACGATCTCGGCGGTTTCGGCCGCGGCAAGCGGTCGTACGATGACGACGATGATGACGAGGATGGTGGCTGGGCGATCAACGAAGATCACAGCGACCGTCTCTGGGACAGCGCCGAAGACATCGACGACGACGACGAGGAAGAGACGACGTCAACTGACGCCGAGGACGTAGACGACGAAGAAGAGGAAGAAGACATCTTCGGCGGCGGTGCGCCGCGCGGTCGTCGCGGTCGTCCAAAAGGATCGACAGCCGCGAATCGTGAGCGCCAGCTGATGGCGGATACGACTCCACGCGATGCCGAAGCTGACATCGTCACCGAGGAAGTTCTGGTCTTCGAGGAAGACGACGACATGGACGCTGATGCCAGTGGCGCAGGGGCAGCGGCTGGCGGATCCTCACGCGGTGGCGGTGGCGGAAGAAAAGCGGGCGGGCGCAAGAGTTCCGCTGGCGGAGGCGGCGGTCGCAAGGGCGGCGCAAAGAGCGGTGCAAAATCCGGCGGACGCAAGTCGGGCGGTGGTGGTGGCCGCAAATCTTCAGGCGGTAAGAAAGCCGCTGCAAAGAAGTCGTCAGGTGGCGGCAGGAAGAGTGGCGGCGCAAAGAAGTCTTCATCGTCATCACGCGGAGGAGCTAAGAAATCCTCCGGCGGACGTAAGGGCGCTGCAAAGAAGGGCGGCAGCAGCCGCAGCTCAGCTTCACGTGGCAGCTCGTCGCGTGGGAGCTCGTCGCGCGGCAGCTCAGCACGCGGTGGTTCGTCGCGTGGCGGATCACGCAGCGGCGGCAGCAAAAAGAGCGCATCACGCGGACGCAGCGGAGGCCGCGGAAGGCGCTGACCATCGCCGCTGACAGAACCAGTGAGCCGGCGGTAGAGTCGGAGCATCTCCCCGATTCCTTCCGCCGGCTCTATTGTTCACCGGTGATGCTCGAGCAACACGATGGAACGCGACGATAACCGCTGGCGCAAGGTTCTCCTCTCAGGAGGAGCAATACTTGGCGCCGCTGCCGCATACAATGCCTTCGCACGCAAAGGCATCGACAAGCTTACCAACCTCATCGGCGGTGACGAAGGCGGCTTCGAGTGGCGAGGCTACCGCATTGCATTCACTCGCCGGGGCAGCGGACCACCTCTGCTGCTGATTCATGGTATTCACGCGGCCGCGTGGTCGTACGAATGGCATGACAACGCCGATTATCTCGCGCAAACCAACACAGTCTATACGATCGATCTGCTTGGATTCGGGAGATCAGATCGTCCTGCGATTCGATACTCCGCGCGACTGTATATCTCACTGATCTCTGACTTCGTGCATCAGGTGATTGGTGAGCCATGCGTGCTCGTTGCAACATCATTGTCCGGAGCATACGCAATTGTTCTTGGCGCGCGTGATCCGAGTCGCTTTCCTGCAATTGCTCTGATCGCGCCGACAGGACTTGTTCGATTGAATAAGCAATCCGGTGTTGGCGGTGAAGCGGGAAGACTTGCTGTCGAGACACCGATTGTCGGTACTGCGATGTTCAATGGACTCGTTTCACGCCGCAGCATTCGACAGTGGCTCAAGCGCACTTATTCCGATGACAGCATTGTCGATGATGATCTCGTCGACATCTATTACTGGACAGCGCATCAGATCGGCGCGCGTCATGCTCCGGCAGCATTCGTTTCCGGCAATCTCAACATCGATGTCAGGCAGGCATTGCGTCGTCTCACTCAGCCGACGCTTCTCGTATGGGGCGAGGAAGGATCTATCGCGCCAGTCGAAGAATTCCGTGGCTTCCGCGCGGTCAAGCCTGATATCGAGCTGGCTGTTCTCACTCCTGCGGGTGACCTCCCGCACGACGAGCGGCCTGACGACTTTAATGTTATCCTATCAACATGGCTGAATCGCCTGTCGCTCTCCTCCGCGCCCACTCAAGACACGCTCCCTGGAACGCAAGAGGTCTCGCGGCCCACGTCACAGCTTTAGTCGACGCTGCAGGAATGCGTCCGACGAATGCGTCGGCTCGCGCAGCGCCAAGCGCACGATCGGTTCGGTTCTATGTAGCGAACGGCCTGCTCGACCGCCCTGAAGGAACAGGCACGGCGGCGACATACGGATATCGTCACCTGCTTCAGCTTCTTGCGATCAAGATTCGTCAGCGCGAAGGACAGAGTCTCGAGAAGATCAAGGAGGAGATGAAGGACATCACCGGTGATGCGCTCGAGCGGCGTATTGCCTCATCGCTCGCTCCTGCTCTCACCGCGGGCGCGGACACTACTGTCGAGCGCGAAGATCAGCACTCATACAAGTGGCGCCGCGCTCCGATTGCAGATGGTATCGAGCTGCACATACGCGAGGACAGCCCCGCTGCACGCGACGATGCGGTCGTTGCAATGAGAGAAGCCGTCCGTGCCGCGCTGGGCCGGGCTGATATCAGGTAGCTCGAACCGCCGTCACAGGTAGCTCAGCCACCAGTCCCGCCTCGTCGCCTTCAATCGCGCAAACTTTCTGCACGGGAAATAGAGCAGCGCCACGACTATGAACCACGCGAGATAAACTCCGGCGAGATTCGTCCCGTACCATTCCGGGAAGCTCTGCACATCGAGACTGAGGAAGCTTGCATCTCCTCCCTGCACCATCGCAAAGGCATAAGCGAGAGTGTGAATCAGGAAGAGATGCAGCACATAGTAGAACATCGGCACCCGGCCGTACACAGTGATGACTTTCGACAGCGCACCGCGTGCGTGTTCCAGCAGAGCAAGCGCCACCAGTGTCGGCCCGAGTGTCATCAGCAGGTAAATCAGCGACGGCGGATACTTGATCGCATTGCCGAACGACGCGAGCGTCATCGCAAAAGTTTTCTGGACTGACCACGGGTTTGCGTCGCCGTAAATATTGAAGTAGCGCAGCACGATGAACGCGACGATCGCGGCGCCACCTGCACGCAGAAGAAATTTTCTTCTTCTCGCTTCATCCCATGTGAATACGTCGCCAAGCACGAACCCGAGTGACATCACTGCAAACCATGGAATGAGCGGATAGCCGACGAATATCACTGGGTTGAGACTCAGGGGTCCCGGCGCATGCAATATGTGCCACACCGGCGCGAGCGCCCCGAGAGTCTGCGGATTCACGCCGTCGAGCAGGTTGTGCAAGGCGATCGTCGCGAGCGATATCGCGAGTATCACTTTCTTCGGCAGGTAGATGAGCGCCGCGAGCACGATCATCGACAGGCCAAGCGCCCATATCACGAGAAGGAATTGCGGAAAATTCCAGCTGAACATCCACCCGAAGTGCGTGATCGTAACCTCTAGAAAAATGAGCCACAGTCCGCGTGTCCACAGAAAGCGGCTCATCTGCCCCTTGGTTTTTCCGCGGGACATCGATAGCGCTACACCAACTCCTGCGAGAAGGAAAAACGTAGGCGCACAGAAGTGCGTGATCCATCTCGTGAAAAAAAGAAATGGCGTAGCACGCGAAAGATCTTCCGGCTGAAATCGAAGCTTGCTGAAAAAATCGCGTGTGTGATCGAGCGCCATGAGGATCATCACGATTCCACGCACGAGATCGACAGAAGTGACTCGCTGAGGCTGTGATGCTATCGGTATGGCGGATGAAGGCGGAGCGAAGGCGGAATTTCCAAGCGTGTCTTTCAGGGTGACTTCGCTCATTTATCCTCTCGTATATCAGGAAGCATCAGGTAGCGCGCGCTTTTCTCGCCACGAAGATGTGATGCAGCAAGCTCTTTCGCCTCCTGTATTTCATTTTTTGACAGATCTCTGGCAGGAGTGACTCGCTTTCCCCGTCCTTCTATCGCAAGCACAACCTTTCCGGCCCTCGTCACGATCAGCGCACCGGCACCCCTGGGTCTCGACAGCGGATCACGATCGGCGAGATCCATCGGAAAGGTGTAGACATTAGCGGGATCGCTCGCCGCCATTATGACGAATGGTTTCGTACTGCCGTCTTCATTTGCAATTGCGCGAAGCATCTCGACCGCCGAGGGTGTCGCGAACTGGGCTCCGCTCAGTCCCTTTACGAAGTACCCACGTCTTGCTTCCCCGCGGAATTCGAGCCGCTTGAGCTCGTGATATATACTCCGCCATCCGACCAGCGGCCTTTCTCTTCGCCACACTTCTCGCGACACAATTCCGTATCTATCGAGCCAGTAACGCGCTATCTGCCTGCTTCGCTCCTCTTCTGTCGCAATTCGTCCAAGGACACCCAATCTGTGCACACGGGACCAGCGCCCACCCCAGTTGGATGTAATGCCGCCCGGTCGGTCAGGCCGACGCCACTTGGGGAGCCGCCTGAGATTCGGCCGTCGTTGAACGATTCTCCTGTTGGGAGAAGGGGTATAGTCCGCTGGCAACCAGCGTGTTGGATCAGGTTCGTTTTTCGGAAGCAGTGGTCTCCATCTGACTACCTCTCGCAGTGCTTCAGCGGTGTCATTCGTGATGAGTCCCGCTGCAACGAGCTCGCGCAATGATTCCTTCACCGCGAGCGAGCTCATCCCGCTTAACGCTTCGATATCGGTTGTAAATGGAGCACCTTCTTTATCGATGATATCGAGAGCGGCCTTCGCATCTTCGCTCAGCGAAGCACTGACAGAATCCGCAGGCTCATTGCCGAGCCACAGCGCACCGGTGCCTCGTTGAAAGAATCGAATTCTCGCGAGAAGCGTCCCGCCTGCTTTTGAATCCGGATTTGATTCGCCCGCCCAGACAGTTTCACCCGTTGCGAGAATCGGAGAGAGCCAGGAAGGGTCATAATCTGAAATTCGCGATCTCAGATAATCCCGCTCCCATGCCTTCGCAGGTCGCGAAATTCCATGCAATTGCCTGAGCGCAGTTGCCACTCCATCAGCGCCGCGTAATGCATCGCGGGAATCGAGATGCTGCCATCGCTGCACGAGCTCCGCATATACCGGAAGGTCAACCGCCTCTATCTGTTTTCTGAGCGCTGCGAGCGCGCGCCTTCTTCCACCTTCTGCAATTCTGCGCGAGCACCACTCGGGATCAGTGATTTCCGGACGGAATCGTCCGCGCACGAGCTTCCCTGTGCGCTGCCACTCCGTAAGACGCATTTCGATCCAGCGCTCGTCCCATCCATATCGATTGTATATCTCCCGAACAGTGACTGGGCCCGAGAGCGCTACGAGCCGCGCGAGAATTTCCCGGCGCGCAGCCCCCGCAGTCATCGCTGCCTCACGAAACACTGACGGCACTTTGACGCTGCCGAGTTTCTCTTCTCCGAACGCTGACAGATATCGAGGAAATGCTTCTGTCAGGATGTATCGTGGCTCGTTGTCCGGACCGAGTGGAACAGTCACCACCCGGCTGCTTTCGACGAGCTCGCGGAATGGGTTTCCTCTCACGCCTTCTTCATCCGTTGCAACTCGAGCAGCGAGCTCATCGGCCGTGAGATCTCCCGCACGATCGAGCAGGTGCGCAAGCTCATCGACACTCCGTGCGCGTCGCTTAGGCGCATAACCCGATCGCTCTGCAACGATCTGGCGAATTGCGTCGATCGTGATGTCGTCGCCTGCTTCATCTCCCATTACCTCACCGAGCAGGGATCGGTCGATCGACAGCAGCGCGGCACGCTGCTCAGCCCTCGGCGTGTCATCGCCATAGAGCCAGTCCATTACGAATCCGAATTGGAGGCTCGCTGCGAACGGCGATGGCACTTCAGTCTTTACTACATGAACTCCAATAGCTCCCTTCTCGATTTCATCGAGCACGAACTTGAGGCCGTCCATGTCGAATGCATCCTGAAGTACATCGCGATATGTCTCGACGAGAATCGGGAAACTCGGGAACTGCTGCACGGTTTGGAGCAGATCGAGAGCTTTCAATCGCTGAAGCCAAAGCGGCATTCTGCGCCTCGGATTTCCGCGCGGAAGCAGCAGCGCGCGAGCTGCATTCATTCTGAACCGCGCACCGAACAGCGACGTCGATCCAACTTCCTCCATCACGAGCTGTTCTGCTTCGCGTGAAGACAATCCCAGCAGTGCTGCAACAGGAACAGGCGCGCCGAGATCCGGCATTCGCAGCATCACACCATCATCTGTGGTCTGCACCTGCACATCGGTTCCGCCAATTGCCTCACGCGCGCGCTGCGCGAGCGCCATCCCCCACGGTGCATTCACCCGTCCGCCGAACGCAGCGTGAATCACGATGCGCACCGATCCCGTCTCGTCGCGGAAATGT
This sequence comes from Gemmatimonadaceae bacterium, assembly GCA_036377755.1. Taxonomy (GTDB): domain Bacteria; phylum Gemmatimonadota; class Gemmatimonadetes; order Gemmatimonadales; family Gemmatimonadaceae; genus UBA4720. The sequence goes on along the minus strand of DASUXX010000156.1, from coordinate 10,257 downwards.
TCCATGACGATGTTCTTTTCATCGGGAACGATTCCAGTCGCAGCGCGCTGTGCTCCGACGTATTGAGTGAGGGAATTCGCCGTCGCACTGTCACACCCATATTTCTTCTCGAGAAACTGCGGCGTCGCACCTTCAGCCAGTTCCTTTCGCAGCTCTCCGACACGATGACTTAGATCGAGCGATCGCGCTCCGTACTCTCCGTGCCAGAAAGGCATTCGCGCCGCCATGCCAGGGGCAGGGTTCACGATCACGCGATCATGCTCGATTGCTGCAATTCGCCACGTGGTCGATCCGAGCTGGAACACATCACCGACGCGCGATTCGTGAACGAACTCTTCGTCGAGCTCGCCCAACCGTGTTCGATCAGGGAGATTGACCGTGTATAGACCGCGGTCGGGAATGGTCCCGCCGGAAATCACAGCGGTCATCCGTGCAGCGCGGTCGCCCGTCACCCGATCAGTCACGCGGTCCCACGTCACACGCGGCTCGAGCTCGCCGGCCACATCCGACGGATACTTACCTGACAGCATGGCAAGCACTTCGTCGAACGCACTGCGAGAGAGACGATGATATGGATATGCGCGCCTCGCCAGATCGAAGAGATCACTCGCGGTCCAATCGTCGACTGACGCAGCTGCAACGATCACCTGCGCGAGAACATCGAGAGCGTTCTGCACAACGCGAGTCGGCTCTACTTCACCGTTGCGCATCGCTGCAACTATCGCAGCGATCTCCATTGCATCGTCGCGAAACGTAGGAACCAGAATTCCGGTGCTCGGCACGCCGAGCGTATGTCCTGCCCGTCCAATTCTTTGCAATCCTGCAGCAACCCGCTTCGGTGACTGCAGCTGTACCACCAGGTCGACCGAGCCGACATCGATTCCAAGCTCGAGAGAGCTCGTAGTCACGAGCGCTCTCAATGCGCCCGCTTTTAGACGCTCTTCCAGCATGTGACGACGCTCTCTCGAAAGAGAACCGTGATACGGCTGAGCGATTTCCTCTTCGTTGAGAGCATTCACACGCGCGGCGATTTTTTCTGCCTGCGCGCGATTGTTCACGAATACGAGCGTCGTCCTGTTCGCTTTTATATGATCGAGCACGAGCGGCGCGACAGCCGGCCACACACTGCCGCCGACATTTCCGAGATCAGGCACCGGTGACTGAATGCTGATCTCCATTTTCTTAGTGAGACCGCAGTCAACGACTGTTACCTGCCTGAATTCCGGTTCGTTGCCGACTGTGTTGTCGCATCCACCGAGATAGCGGGCGACTTCGTCGAGCGGTCGCTGTGTCGCGGATAGCCCGATTCTCTGTGGCGACTGCGAAGTAACGGCTTCCAGTCTCTCCAGCGTCAGTGCGAGATGCGCACCGCGCTTTGTTCCCGCAATCGCATGAATCTCATCGATGATCACCGCGCGGGTGGAATGAAACATTCCACGCCCGCGAATACTCGTGAGCATGATGTTGAGAGATTCCGGCGTAGTGATGAGAATGTGCGGCGACTTGCGCAGCATTCTCGCACGCGCGGATGCAGGAGTGTCTCCCGTTCTTACAGCAACACGAATTTCGGGGAAAGCTTTTCCTTCTTTCTCGAATCGCCGGCGCAGCTCAGCGAGTGGCGTTTCGAGATTTCGCTGAATGTCGTTGTTGAGAGCCTTGAGGGGCGAGATGTAGAGAAGATGCACGCCGTTAGCGAGCGGCTGCTTCATTCCTTCGACAATCAGGGAATTCAACTCCCACAGAAATGCAGCGAGAGTCTTCCCCGTACCGGTAGGAGCGAGAATCAGCGTATGGCTCCCGCTCGCAATCGCCGGCCATCCCTTTCGCTGCGGCTCGCTCGGTTTGCCGAGCGTCTCGGCGAACCACTTCCTGACGAGCGGATGAAACCTGCGATTCACCTTCGCATTGCCGCTACAGAATACGTCTCAGCTTCTGTGCGCCCCATTCGAGAACCTTGCCAGTCCATGGACGCTTCCTGAATTCCTCGAGCTTCATCTCCTTCGAATATTTCAGGTCTTCGAGGAAGATCTGTTCCATCTCTCTGCCCACGTCGGGGTCGAGTGCAAGAATCTGCGACTCGTTGTTGAATGCGATGGACCGGTTGTCGAAGTTCATCGATCCAACTGCGCTCCACAGCGCATCGACGACGATTGTCTTCGCATGCATCATCGCCGGCTGGTACTCGTAGATCTTCACCCCACCCGCGAGGAGTTTTTCGTAAAGTGCCCGCCCCGCATACCACGTCGTCTTCACATCGGTTTCCTTGCTTACGGTAAGCACGCGAACATCGACGCCGTGCTTTGCGGCGGTGATGAGAAGATTGCAGAAGTCTTCGTTCGGTACGAAGTAAGAGTTCGTTACGTAGAGTGTCTTGCGCGCACCCGCGATAGTGAGTGCAAGAAATCTTTCTGCCGGAGTGCTTCCAATCGTCGGAAGACTGTGCATCAGCCCCGCATTCACGTTGCCCTTGTCTTCGAATGCAACGGGCGGGAAGAAGAGGTCACCCGTCAGCAGCTCACCTGTTGCTTCTGCCCAGCCTGAAGCGAATGCCGCCTGAAGTGCTGCGACCGTCGGTCCCGAGAATCGAATGCTCGACTCGCGCCATTGATCCTTGTGCCGGCCGTCGCCAAGCCAGTAGTCAGCGAGGCCGAACCCACCGGTGTATCCGACTCTACCATCCACGACCACGACACGGACGTGCGATCGCTGTGTCGCTTTATGAAGTGTGTACCACTTGAGAGGTCTGAGCCACGCAACCTCCACCCCCGCATCACGAAGCCCCTGGATCCATTCCTTCTTGAGAGGCTGAGAACCAAACGCATCGAGCAGCAGCAATACTCTCACACCAGCGCGCGCGCGCTCGGATAGATATTTGGCGAGAGTGTTGGCTACCGCTCCGGGCTGCGAGTAGTACATCTGCACTGTGATTGTCTTCTTTGCAGATGCGATGTCTTTCCATAGAACAGGGTATGTTCCGTCGCCATTGAGCAGGACTTCGACTTTGTTGCCCGGCTCGATGTGAGTGCCGGTAAAGAGCTCGATCGTGCGGGGGAATAAAGGATCGCTTACCTGCGGTGGGCCTCCCCTGTCTCCTTCGGCCAGCACGGTCCGAACCGTCGCGCCGCGAGTGATGGACAGGATGCCAATGAGCACCATTGCGAGCAGCAGAACAATCAGGACAGTGAGAAGACTGTATTTGAGTATGCTCATCGAGTTCCAGGCTGGTTGTCGTTCCCTGCTCTAATCAATGAACGGGCCACCAATTTTCCGCTCCTTGCCGCGACTCTATCGTTGGCGCAGTTTCACTCGACATGCCCATCGCTGCCCGCCGACGCTCAGCTAACCGGGCCATCTACCTGGACCGGAACCTCGAAGCGCTCCCTCTTTTTCGGCTAAGCGATTCGGCCGACGAGTCGACCATAACATACTCGCCGCCAACTGGAGGTCGCTGGCGCGTTCTGCCTTCTCCTGGTGACAGGCTTCCTGGCACATTCGACCAGGACGTGTACGTAGAGATTCTCCATCGATATGGGGAAGCAGGGTTTCCTTCGGATGGAACGGTCAGCTTCACGCTGCATTCATTTCTCCGGTCGATCGGCCGCAAGGTCGATGGCCGTACATACGAGCAGCTTCGCTCTGCTCTCAATCGACTGGAGCGCACAATCCTCGAATCGTCCGGCGTCTACGTTGCCGTACGACGTGAAGCGCCACTCGATGATCGGTTTACCGTCCTGACTTCTGTCGCAATCGAGAGACGGCGGCTCGCTGACCGCGAGCAGCTGACGATGTTTCCCGTTCTCACTGCATCTGAGCCCGGCGATGCACGCGTCACGATCTCACCGCTGCTCCGCGAGAACATCTCCGCAGGATGCACAGTCACCCTGTCATCTCCATTGTATCAATCGCTTACAAGTCCTGTCGCACGGAGACTCTACAGGCTGATCGAGGTTGCCCGCGAAGGCGGCATGGTCGCGTGGCGCGTTCCGCTCGAAGAGCTGGCAGAACAGCTCCCGCTGACTCAGCGCTACCCGTCTCATCTGCAGCGAGTCCTTCAACCGGCACACGAGATGCTGGTTGCAGCAGGTGTGGTGCGAAGCGCGGTGTTTCGGCAGATCAATCGGGACTGGCTCGTCGATTACGCGCTCGCGAGTCGAAACGTCTGAGGGTTTTCCGGTGTCAAACCGTCACTGAAGCAGATCCGCTTAAAGGAACTCTCACAGTTTCAGAGCGTATTTAGTACCTTCAGGCACAGTCCTACCATATACGCAGGCCAGCATGTTCAATCGTCGCAAACTGCTTCTCACCGGACTCGTCGCCGCCCCGCTTCTCGTTGGCGGCTTTGTTGTCCAGGACCGATCGACCGCCGACGGTGCCCGTCTGCTCGATCAGGTTCTTACGATCGTATCCAATCGCTTCGTCGATTCTGTCGCTGCTGCGCAGCTCTATGAAAAAGCAGCGCGCGGCCTCGTTCACGAGCTGAACGATCCTTACTCGGTTCTCCTTTCACCCAAGGAGCTCGCAACATTCAACGCACAGACCGGCGGTAAGTACGGCGGCGTTGGAATGGAGATCGGCGAGGTTCAGGGTTTTGTAACAGTTCAGCGCGTCTTCCCTCACACTCCGGCCGAGCAGGCGGGTGTCATCGAGGGAGATCGCATCGTTCAGGTAGACACCGCTAATACCCGCGGCTGGTCGACAGCTCAGGTGTCAGATGTCCTAAAAGGCAGACCGGGAACGAAGGTATCCGTGAAATTCCTTCGCGCTGGTGTCGCTGAACCCATTCCAATCACGTTCACTCGCGCTGACGTTCGCATCCCCGCAGTTCCCTACGCGATCATGCTCGATGGAAAGATCGGCTACATCCCGCTGCAGCAGTTCAATGAGACTGCAACAGAAGAGCTCGAGGCCGCGGTCAAGAGACTGAGCGGCGAAGGCGCCAAGGGAATCATTTTCGATCTTCGCGGAAATGGCGGTGGATATCTCGACCAGGCTGGAACGGTCGCGAATCTCTTCCTGAAGAGAGGCATGGAGATTTCGAGCGTGCGCGGCCGCGCTGGATTCCAGGAAGTTCTCAGTGCTACCGATGATCCCGTCGCTCCGGAAATTCCGCTCATCGTTCTTACTGATGGGCGCACTGCTTCCGCATCGGAGATCGTTGCAGGTGCACTGCAGGATCACGATCGCGCAGTGATCGTCGGCACAACTTCGTTTGGAAAGGGTCTGGTCCAGACGGTATATCCGCTCGAAGGTGGATACGCTCTCAAGATGACGACTGCAAAGTGGTATACACCGAGCGGCCGATCGATTCAGAAGGAACGCAAGCTCCTTCCTGACGGATCTTTTGTCGAAGTGCTCCCTGATTCGATGGAGACTGATTCGGTTCGCAAGTCGCGGCCGAAGTTCAAGTCGGATGCAGGACGCATTGTTTACGGCGGCGGCGCCGTGACGCCCGACGTCATCGTGCAGCCTGATACTCTCACGACCGAAGAGCAGAAGCTGCTCACCGCACTCGCTCCAAAGGCGCAGATCGTTCGATCGACCTTGATCAACTACGCAGTCGAGCAGAAGGGTAAGGTTCAGCCGGGCTTCGCCGTCACCAAGGCTCAGCGCGACGAGTTCTATAATCGTCTCGTTGCCCAGGGCGTGAAAGTCGACAAGGCGCAGTTCGAAGCAGGTGCTTCGGAGATCGATCGTCTTCTCGGGTCGAGCATCGCGCGAATCGCTTTCGGTGATTCGACTGCAAAGCGCCGCGACATCAACGACGACGCACAGCTGCGCAAATCGCTCGAGATGATGCGCCGCACGTCCACGCAACGCGATCTCTTCTCTGCAGTAGGTCAGCAGGCTACAGCATCGAATAACAGATAGGGCTTTTCCCTATGAGAAAACGCCATCACGGAATACCGTGATGGCGTTTTTTTCTGCATTATTCACCTGCAGACTCAACTCTCACGGAGATAATAATGGGCGGTGGCTTGATCTTCCTCGGCGTTGTTGCGCTCGCTGCGCTCGCAGTCGCCTTTAAATCGATCAAGATCGTTGGTCAGGCCGAAGTGATGGTGATCGAGCGGCTCGGACGGTTTCATCGTGTAGCGCGATCCGGCCTCAACATTCTTCTGCCTTTCCTGGAAGCGCCGCGCCCGATCGATGTCCGGTATTTCGATACCGATGTGAGCGGCATAAAGCGCGTCACGTCCGGTCATACTTCGCGGATCGATCTTCGTGAGCAGGTTCTGAACTTTCCGAGCCAGCCGGTCATCACGAAAGACAACGTCACCATCGATATCGACGCTGTCATCTATTATCGCGTCGCTGATCCACAGAAAGCGACATACTCGGTCCAGAATCTTCCGTATGCGCTCGAAACGCTGACGCGTACGACACTTCGTAACATCGTCGGTGAGATGGAGCTCGATACCACGCTGACGAGCCGCGATGTGATCAACAAGCGCATGCGCGAGGTTATCGAGGAAGCATCGATTGGGTGGGGCGTCGACGTCACACGCGTGGAGCTCCAGGCAATCGAGCCGCCGCGTGACATTCAGCAGTCGATGGAATTGCAAATGCGCGCCGAGCGTGAGCGTCGTGCGGCAGTTACAAACGCAGAAGCTGGAAAGCGCGCAGCAATTCTGGAGGCTGAAGGTGTTCGTGAAGCTCAGGTTCGCCGCGCCGAGGGTGAGAAGGACGCTGCGATTCTGAGAGCACATGGTCTTGCCGAAGCGCGCCTCGCCATGGCGCAGGCAGAAGCTGAAGCGATTCAGAAAATCGCCGGTGCGCTGCCTGAGGGTCAGGCCGCGATGTATCTACTTGGAATGAAATATTTAGAGGCGCTGCCGACACTCGCTCAGGGAAAGAACTCGACCATCTTCCTTCCATCCGAAGCATCAGGCGTCATGGGTGCAATCGGCGGGTTGAAGGAGCTTGTCACGAGAGCCGGAAACATGGGGTCCAAGAGCGAGGCGGATACATCTGCCAAGCCTGGCGACCAGCGGAAATTGAGCGGATCCTGATTTGACGCAGATCAGTCAGGAACGCGCAGAAAGAATTGCGCGAGGGCACGCATGCGAGCATTGTGGTGAATACAGCTTCAAGAAAATCAAAGTGAAGCCCGCAAGTGAATCGCATCGCAAGGCACTCGGCGAAATCTGGCACGTGACCAAGACCTGCGGTGTTTGCGGGATGTTTCAGGAAGTTGGCATTGACGAAGACGGAGATATCGTCTACACGTCGTAGCAGTCAGATCCCGCCGGGCCAGGGCGGCTTCTTCGAATACTTTCCAAAAATGGCGCGCAGTGCATCGTCAGGATCCTTTGTCCTGACTATTGCGTCGAACCGATCAGCGATCGTGACGACTTTCGAGAAATCGCGATAGCGATTGTAGCTGTGCGGAAAAAGAACCGGTCCGCCGCGCACCATTCGGCCGAGGAAAGTGTCCGGTACGAGAAACCTCGTCGACGCAAAAAAGAAGTTCAGCGTCTTTGGAGCGGGGAGCGAGCTCTCGATAATTCCCCGCGGCAGTGATCCGTGCTTTCCCCACTGTACGTTGATCGCAACCTGCGATCTGGGCCACGGCGTATGGAGGATGGTACCGTGCCAGTACGTCCACACGTCGGTCGGTGCTCCGGATTTGTCGTATCCCACCCAGACGATCTCCTGATCGGTGGCGACTGTGAACGGGATCCACGATCCGTTGACGTCGTCACGCCAGAGAAGGTGGTAGGCAATTATCGGCTTTTCGGGGTGCAGAACGGCGACCGTTCTGGACAGCGGGAACCTTTCATCACGCTGCAGGTACAACACCGGAGCGAGGCTCCTTGCCAGCATGGCGCCACTATCAGAACCGTGCAGGGCACCTCGCACTTCGATGGGTCCCAGAGGGATGTGGGCACGTGGTCCACACCCGCTGGACAGCGCAACTATTAGCAGTATGCCGGAGGGCAGATGCGTAAGCCGCGTCCGAACACCTACAACCCCGCGCAAGTCCTTCATCTCATCAACAGTGACCGGTCTGGAGTACCGCTCAGTTGTCCTTCGTGTTCCGGATCGATCGACCGTGATCCCGCACAATATCCGCCTGCTCCGATGTCACATGTCACGCTTCGATGTCGCAGCTGTGGCAGGACTGCGAAATACATAGCGAGCGCTGCCGGGGCAGCTTAGGGCTGGATTGGTGCATTTGAATTAAACAATTGCACAAAACTTGCCCGCAAAATCGCCAACGCCCGCGCTCCGCGGCGATGGTTACAGTCAATCCCCCGTGCGGGGAAAGGAAAGAGTTATGGCACGCATCACCGGCACAGTGAAGTGGTTCAACGACGCCAAAGGATTTGGCTTCATCTCCCGTGAGGGAGGACCCGATGTGTTCGTCCACTTCAGCGCAATCTCCGGCAGTGGCTTCAAGTCACTGGCCGAGGGAGACAAGGTCGAATTCGAAGTCGTCCAGGGACAAAAGGGACCTCAAGCCGCGGACGTTACAAAAGCTTAGAGGGCACAGAGGACCAGCTCGCGCGCTTTGCGCGCTCCCGGTCTGACAGAGATCACCAGAGACGCGAGAGGAAAGAAGAAAAACCCCCGGGAAAATCCCGGGGGTTTTTTCTTTCTCTCTGCGTCTCTGTTACCTCTGCCGGCCGTAATGAACCGCGCTTTGCGCGGCTCATTACTGGGCCTCTGTGCCCTCCCAAATCACAAATGTGCCTTTCCACAGCGGCATTCTCTTTGCTTTCTTTCACACTGGAATTGCACGCTAACCGGGGAGGGTAGATGGCCGCGATCTGGAAGGGCTCACTGGCATTCGGACTCGTCAACATTCCGGTCGAGTTGCGGACCGCAGTGCGTGCCGACCATATCAGCTTCCGCATGCTCCACGAAGAAGACCTCTCTCCCGTGAAATACGAGCGCGTCTGCTCAGCAGACGGCGAGCCCGTACCATGGAACGAGATCGTCAAAGGCTACGAATACGAAAAAGGCAAATACGTCGTGATGAGCGATGAAGACTTCAAAGCCGCCGCAATCGAAGGCTCGAAGACCATCGACATCATGGACTTCGTGAAGGAAGAGGAAATCGATCCCCGATACTTCGAGACGCCGTACTATCTCGTGCCGGCGAAAAACGCGGAGAAATCGTACGCCCTCCTCCGTGAAGCGATTCGCTCTACGGGTGCTGTGGGCATCGGCAAGATCATCATGCGCCAGACACAGCATCTCGCCGGCATCAAGGTCGTAGGTGATGCCTTGGTGCTCGAGATCATGCGCTTCTCGAACGAGCTCGTGAGCGAAAGCGAGTACACGTTCCCTGCTCGCACCGAAGTTCGACCGCAGGAGCTCGCGATGGCCGAGCAGCTCATCGACAATCTTGCGGAGCCGTTCGATCCGTCGAAGTACACCGATGACTATCGATCGAACCTGATGAAAATCATCAACGCGAAGATGAAGGGCAAAAAGCCCAAACTCGCCGAACCCGACGAAGAGGCACCGGACACAGGCGTGCTCGATCTCATGTCGAAGCTTCGCGCGAGCCTCGAGCAGGGCACCGCAAAGAAGTCGGGTCGAAAGCGCGCCGCGAGCGCGCCCACGCGCCGACGTTCTACAAAACGCAAGACAGCGTAGTGACGAGCAGTGGCGACATCATCTCGCCGCGCTCGCAGCGCCCGCAGTCAGCTAGCCGAGTATCGAAAGAAGCGTGACTTTACGAAGACGGCCGAGCCTTCGGGTGATCGCGAAGTCCCTGAGGCCGGTCGCCTTCGTTTTGTAATCCAGAAGCACGCTGCATCACATCTTCACTTCGACCTGCGGCTCGAGCTCGATGGAGTGATGAAAAGCTGGGCCGTTCCCAAAGGTCCGAGCACTGATCCGTCAGTGAAACGACTTGCAATGCAGGTCGAGGATCACCCGATCGATTACAACACATTCGAAGGGACCATTCCGCAGGGTGAATACGGCGGCGGAACGGTGATGCTCTGGGATCATGGCACTTACATCGCCGAAGGTTATTCCGCTGAAGAATCCGAGGACATCATCCGCGAGAAATACGCACGCGGCGACCTGAAGATTACTTTCTTCGGCGAGCGAATGCGCGGATCATGGGCCCTCGTGCGAATGAAGTACAACCGGGACGGATCCGATTCGAGCGCAAAGCCGCAATGGCTCTTCATCAAGCACCGCGACGAATATGTGTCGACCGACGATGTAGTTGCCGACAACATGACGTCAGTGACAACCGGTCGCACGATGGATGAGATCGCCGGCGGAAAGAGCAGA
>DASUXX010000155.1:0-10270 GCA_036377755.1 Gemmatimonadaceae bacterium | reverse complement strand
TGAGGATCCTCCGTATCTCATAAGACGCAAGGGCGACCTCGACATTGCAGGCCTCGCTCTTCTCATCATCGGACTCGGATCGCTTCAGCTGATGCTGGAGTCCGGTGAGCGCAACGACTGGTTTGCATCGGCGTTCATCGTGCGGCTCCTCATTGTCGCCGTCGTCGGGCTTGTCCTGTTCGTGTGGCGCGAGCTGACCGCGGAACATCCCGCCGTCGACCTGAAAATTCTCAAGAACATATCGTTCACCTCGGCAACTGCTCTTGGTGGTGTGCTCGGAATGGCACTGATGGGCAGCCTGTTTCTGCTGCCTGTCTTCCTCCAGAACCTGCTCGGCTATCCAGCCATGAAATCTGGAATCGCCCTCATGCCTCGCAGTCTTGCGATGGCCGTCTGCATGCCGATCGGAGGACGCTTCTACAACAAGCTCGGGCCCCGTGTGCTCGTTGGGGCAGGGCTCGCTGTAACGGGTTTCTCGTTCTGGCAGCTGTCACACCTGACCATATCGGTGGGATACTGGGACATTTTCTGGCCGCAGGTATGGCAGGGAGTTGGCTTCAGCCTGATTTTCGTTGCACTCAGCACCGCTGCACTGGCTACCATTCCCCGACCTGAAGTCACAGCAGCGACGGGACTGTACAATCTCTCCCGAAACATTTTCGGCAGCATTGGCATCGCAATCTCGGCTGCTCAGCTCAGCGCAGGGATGTCACGTTATCACGCGATGCTCGCCGAGAAGATCAATTCTGCGAATGAAGCCGCGGTGAGCTGGATCTCGACAGCAACAGCAGGAATGATGGCGAGAACAGGAGCGGATGCAGAGACGGCGCGGAAGATGGCGCTCCGCCTTCTCGATGGAACAATCGCAAGGCAGGCAGCCGTTCTATCCTACAACCGCGTATTCGTGCTCGTCTCTATTCTTTTTGTAATTGCGCTTCCGCTCGTGCTGCTGCTCAAACGCGGCCATGCCGTTGAAGGCCCCGCCGAGATAATGGTCGACTGATCAGGGGCGAATATCTCCCGGGCGCGATGTCGGCATTGCAGTCTGCGACGACGGCAGGGCGTGGGGGCTTTGCGCTTCAGTAAATAGCCTGGTCATGAAACGCTGGCCTTCTCCGATTCTCTCTATCTCGAGAGCAGAAGCTTCGACGGTCTGCTCGACGCGCATCAGCCGCTCTGACAACTCCCTGGGAATGTTCGACACAATCTGAGGAGTCTTCTTCCAGATTCTGCGCGCGAACGCGATCGACATGGGAAGAAGGAACACGAACATGAATATTACCGCGACAACGTAGGCTTCATCGGGCGGGCCGGTTCGCGGCGGCTCCGGTGGATCGACTGCAGCACCAGGCACGGCCGCCGCCTTTGCAACTTGCGCATCGGCCTCGGCAATCTGCTTTTCGAGGCTGGCGATACGCTCGTCCACTGTCGTGATGCGCTGTTCAAGTCCCTTGCGATCGGCACCGGTGACAGTTTCTGACTGAAGCTCGCGGGAAAGATCCTCACGCTGCGAAGTGAGGCCCTCCATTTGATTACCGAGCTCTCGCCGCTGCGCGCGAAATGCCAGATAAACATCATGTGCAGATGCTGCTATCGGGGCGCCGTCGACAACGATTTTGGTGCCGCCGCCCGCGATCACTGGTGCCGATGGCGGTGCGGGTGGCGCAGGTGTGCCAGTTGCCTGTAGAAGCATGACTAATCCTATCAATGAAAAAGCCCTGCGGTAAGAAGAACACCGTAGGAGGGTGACACGGGCTCGTACCCCTTCACTGCCTCCGCTCTTATCCAGTAATGCTGTCCCGCACGGATTCCCACTCGCACTTCGCCGAGATCTTCGACTCCCCGGATTTCATTATGTCCGGTCCCGTGAACCTGGCCTAATACTGTGATCGACGGAATCAAAGGGAATGCCGAGTATTCCGCCCGCAATGCGTAAAGCAACAGATCGTCCTGCTCGAATCTCTGCTCTCTCGTGGTATGTATTCCGAGTCCAGCCTCGCCGCTGATCAGCAGTGATCGACGATTCAACACTCCGCCGAGAGTTGCGAAAAAATCGACGGCATCGCGGTCGAGCCCAGTGGTATTGTCGGTGGTAGGGAGTCGCGTACCAAATCGAACCGTGCCTGCGATCGGGGAACGATTCGGCGTAACTCTCACGGTTGTCGATAAACGATAATCACCGGAATCGTGACGGCGGCCATCGGTGGCGGATTCAACGTCCTGGTAGGGATCGTCGAAGGATGATGTTGCACGAAAAAAACGCTGCGCAGTTCCAGCAGCTTCGAGGATCACGCGGCCCGTTCGCCATGCGAGGCTGAAATTACCGGCTTCCCAGAGATTTCCATTTTCTCCGGCGAGCGATGCGCGCTGATCGATGAGCCTCGAACCACCGAGCTCGGCTGCAATGCTCGACGTGCCTGAGAAGAGCCGCGCCTGCATCGGTTCGAGGGGGCGAAGCTGCGCCTGCGCAGTCGACATCGGCAGAGTCAGTACAGCAGCGACGATAAGCTTTCTCACTGCTGTTGTCTCAGCCACATCTCGATTGCCGCTACAGCGTGCTGCTGCTCCTCGCCCGTCATGTCGCGGCCTTTGGGTATGCGATGCCACTTCTCGAGACAGCTGCGGCAACACGTTGCCGTCGCGTGCTGCGCAACGAAAACCGGGTGTCCCTTGAACGGCGTCTGCCGTCCATCGTTAGCGGGCTCAGCAGGTGCAAGGCGACGATCGATGAAATCGGCGGCATGCGTGAGCACCATGTCGATTCCTTTTTGGTGCAGGTATGCGCGCTCTTTTGCGCCGAGTGAGAAGCCACGCCTGAATGCAGAGCCTTCGAGTGCAATGAAGACTTCGCGCAGGTCTCTCATGCGGCTATTTCTTTGATACGACCTGGACGTTGAAGACCAATACTGAATTACCTGGTATCGGCCCGTTGTCATATGGTCCATAGCCGAGCGCAGGCGGAATGATCAGCTGGCGGACGCTTCCAACCTTTGCGCCAACCAGGGTTTCATCGAATCCCGCGATGACATCGCCCACGCCAATCTTGAAGGGAAGCGGCTGCGGCTCGGCAGTATTTGTCTGGATCAGCGTGCCGTTCGAAAGCCACAGCGTATACCTGACAAAAACTGAATCTCCACTCGCAACGGCAGCACCTGTGCCTACTGTGATGTCGCGGTAGTACGCGCCTCTTGCAGTTTTGGTCGACGCGGCGAGGTCTACACCGAGTGCGGACGCAAAGTTTGTTTTTTCGATCGGGATTGCATCGCCTGTAATGTCATCTGACGCAAGGCATGCTGTGGTGCCGGCGATCAGCGCAGCGGCACCGAAACGGAAAATGGACTTCATAAGCATATGAAAATTTAACCTGCTGCCAGTTACACGCTGGCAGCAGGTTGTGAATAGCGAACGAATCAGCGTACTGACGCGCGCTCGAGAGTCAGGGTCGTACCATCTCGATTTGCGAGATACACTGCGCCGCCCGGACCAAATCCTACGATCATGCGTCCAACCGGAATCTGGACGCGCTCAACGAGCTCGCCTTTGCGGTTGATCACGTCGTACACCGGGCCACCGGAAACCGCTTCGGTAGGAATAGTGCGAACCCAGATGTTGCCTTCGGTATCGGCTTTCACCGATCCGGCGAAGAAAGGCGGCTTATAATCCGGGAGCTCATTTGCGGGGATGAAATTCACCTGAGCGGCTGTAGGCGCGCGGTCGGGATTTCCGCGGCCTGGACCGCCGCCAGGACCTCCGGGTCCGATCTGGATGCTGATGTTCTGCTGTGGCGCTCCGCCACCGCCAAGTGCGCCGAGTGCGAGCGGTGAGTTGCCGGCACGCTCGCGGGCTGCTTTCACTGAATCGATGAATGCAACCTTGTCCTCATCAGTGAGCCGCTGCCAGTTGAACGGGATCTTCGCGGACGCAACCTTGCTTCCATCCGGATTTACCCAGTCGACGTGATAGTCGCGGCCGCGCACGAATGCGATTGCGCCATCCGGCGTGACGACCCATTCGTCGACAACGGGAAGCGGGTTGAGCAGCGAGCTCATCGAGAAGCGACCGTTGTCGTCTGTCCTGGTTTCGAACTTCACCTTCGGAATTTTCACGACACCAACGGTATCGAGCTTTCTCGATGCGAGATCCACGCGCACTATGAACGCTGAATCGGGTGGCTCCGGCAGGTGAATTCCTCCTGGTGTGGCGGACCCACTCGGTGCTGCAGCCTGAATTCTGACAGCTCCGCCCCCACCCGCTCTGAAACCGAAATTGAACGGTCGATAGACGATTCCACCCCGGCCGTCATACATCGCGCCGCCTAATCCGCCGATAGAGCTGGCATCTTCCGCGCGCGGAATTGCAACCACGCGTGCGACCTTTCCAGCCGGGTCGATGACGAGCATCGAAACGGACTGGGGATCGACGAACAATGTCGAGTCGCCGCGATACGCGATGAGCGATCCCGTGCGACCGCCGTATGCGTTTGCGGTCGCACTCGTCGAATCGGCGATCACAGTGAAAGTCGAGAGCTGTGGATCGAACATCAGAACCCTGCGACCAGGAACGTCGTTGACGAGCAGCGATCCGTTCGAAAGTGCCCGCACACTCGCGACGTTGCCGAAAACCTCGGTGGTCTTTGCTGTTACGGCGCCAAGCTGGCGAATTGGCGGACGCTGCTGCGCTGCGGCTGATGCACTGCAGACAACAGAGAGTGCAGCACCGGCAGCAATTAGACGCGATTTATTCATGGAGGCTCCAGTGGGAACGTTGTGCATTAGTGACTGATTATGATTCTTTCGACGACGCCGGCT
This sequence comes from Gemmatimonadaceae bacterium, assembly GCA_036377755.1. Classification (GTDB taxonomy): domain Bacteria; phylum Gemmatimonadota; class Gemmatimonadetes; order Gemmatimonadales; family Gemmatimonadaceae; genus UBA4720. The sequence continues at coordinate 5,462 of DASUXX010000155.1, read as the reverse complement.
CCGCCCGCGGCGATGAACTCTCCAGCCATTACGGGCGCACCGCCGAATCCTGAGCTGCCGGTAAAGCTCGCGGTTCCCGCACGGATCGAAGCGAGATATCGCGGCTCGAGATAACTGGCGATGAACGTCGGCAGCTTGCGCCGCTGTTCTGCGGTGAGAAGATCCTTGATCACCGGACCAACGCGCATGAGCTCATCGATCGTTGCGCGCCGAGCTGCCATGTACTTGTCATACGCGATGTCGTGATCGTACGAATCCGCAAGATTCGCGAACTCCTTGATCAGCGGGGTCCAGATCCCATCGTTTCTGATTGTGTATGCGCGATTGAGCATCGCGAGGCTGTCTGCCTGCTGGCTCGTGAGCTTGAGAGAATCCTGCTGGCGGAGAATCGTCGCGAGCGGGTTTGGAATTCCACCGTTCCCATAGAATGCGCGCAGCATCGGCTCCGGTGCTTTCGTTCCCTGAGTTCGGCGGCCGCGATCGAGCTGCTGCGTGAGCAGCTGCCGCTCGCGAGTCGGGCCTACATCGAATCGCATCATTGCAGTCAGCGTGACCGGAATGCGGAACGCACCGAATGCCTGATTGCTTTGACCGAATCGCTGATTCACTTCGTAGTTGTATGCGCGTGTCGCAGGATTGAAGCCTCTCACATAGAGAAGCTGGTTGTCAGGCTGCGTCGGCTGTCCCCATCCGCGAAGCTTTCCTGATCCATGCATCAGCAGGTCGGCCGCACCGAGCGGGTTGGAAACCTGGAACGACAGCGACGCACGCTGTGGCATTCTGACCTTGAGCGGATTGAATGAGAATGACATCGATGCTGTCGAGTACCAGGGTCCCTGGCAGCTATTACGGCCAGCCAGCTGGCCGCGCTGCTTGTCGAGACATTCGCGGACATTGTCAGGTGCATTCGGCAGGAGGTCAGCCGTATTGGTGCCCGCTGAAGGATTCACTCCCGGTATGAATGCGCGGTCGTTCGCGTAACCGTCGCCGTTGATATCGCCTGCAACCATTGGTGTGTACGGCGATCCAGAGCGGAACTGACCAAACCAGTTCACGCGCACCCAGTCGAAGAAGTTGTATCCAACGTTGTATACAATCTGATGGCGCGAATCAAACGATGCGCGGCCCCAGTCGACGGTCTGTGGATTTGCTACAGTGCTCGAGAATCCACGGTACTGTTCGCGAACATTGGAGTAGACGTACGACAGGCCCCAGGAGACCCCGGTGCTGAACGTCGCAGGCGCAAGCCGGAAGCTTACCTGCCGGCTCAACGAGCGAAGATCAGACGTGAGCTGCGCGACACGTGAGAAGTCTTTCGACTTTCGCGCATCGATAGGTGATACTGCGCCCGTTGCTGCCACGATGCTCGTTGGCTCGACGAACACCGGACGATTGTCTTCTGATCCAAGCGTGAAACGCTGCGCGGGATTGAAGTTCAGGTCGTACATCCCGGGCTGATTGAGGTTCAGTGAAAACGTTCCATCTATTGTGGCGCTGAACCGGTTGTTGAGAATCGGCCCGCTCCACTGAAGATTCGACCGCACGCTTCGCGAAGCGACGTAATCCTTCGAGAAGAGCGCCACGTTCGGTGCTGCGCTTGCGAATACAGTTCCAGTCGATCCATCAGCACACCGACTGGGAATTGACGATGCATCATCTGCGTAAGAGCTCCAGTCTGGAATCGGGGCCGCTGCGCCGATGCACGTGATCTGCTGCACTCCACTCGGTAAACCGGTATTGTCGAGTGCATTACCCACCGAGTTAATGGACGGCGTGTTCTGGAACATTCCGATACCGCCTCGAACCACAGCACGTGGGCCACGGAATGCGCCTTCGAATCCTGCGATCTGCGCAGCCTCGCCATATGTCCATGAGAAGCCGACGCGCGGGCTCACGTAAACACGATTCGGCACGTTGTCATTTTTCACATCGAATGCGGACTCGACTGCGGGATTGAACGCGGGATCGTTCATGAATCGATTCGCGTCGAGCCGGAGACCATACTGAATCTGGAGATTGTCCGTCTTTCTCCACGAATCTCCGAGTGACACCCCCGCAACGAGCTGACTGACATCGCGCGAGCGCGATCCAAGCGTGCGAGTGAACGACGCAGGGCGTGATTCCTGGAGATCGGCAAGCGAATTGAACGAGAATGATCCAAGCTGGTTATTAGCGAGCACCTGACCGGATCCATCACGGCGCAGCTCGGTTGCAAGCTTGAGCCGATGCTTGTTGTTCGTGCTGAACCATGAAAGCTGATTTACCAGCGCAACCTGATTTGTCGTCTGAGTGCTGTTGAGATTCTGATTGCCCCCGAAGATCAGATTCTGCACGGCGCTCGATCCATCGCCGAGCTCTGAATTGACGCGAACAGCTCCTGTCGGCATGCGCAGGAATGGATTCGACTCCGTGCGCGACGCGTTGAATCCAAGTGATGTCTCACTGAGAATCCCGACACCGAAGTACATGTTCTGCCGAGCCTGAACTCCACCGCGCCAGTTCGTGCGATCGCCGCTGTGTGCGGGAGCTTCTGTTGCAAATCCTGTTATGGGATTCTGCTTGTTCCAGTTTCCGTTGAAAGTGATGTTGAGCGCCTGGCCGCTTGTCGACGACGGCGGTGCGAAATCGAAGCTGCCAAAGACCGAACCCTGGTCACCGATGCGGTCATTGCCTGAAGATCCCGCCGTTACAGGCACTCCTGCAGTTCCCAGAATCGACAGCAGTCTTGCGACCGAATCCGACGCGACGCCAACAGCAGCGAGGCCATTCGAATTCGTATTCAGAAGCGTCTGCAGATCACTCGACCTGCGCCCAAGCTGATATGCGATGTTGTAGAATGACTTGTCGAACTGAACCGGACCGGATACAGTTCCGCCGAGCGAGACGTTGGTGTATTCCTGGCCAAGCGATTGAGCAACTCTATCGCTCCATTGCATCTGCGGCGCATCGACGTTGAGACTCATTCCGCGAGTCTTGAAGTTCGATCCGGAGCGGCTGCGAATGCTCATCTGCGCCCCGCTGAATCCCCCGCGTGAAACATCATACGGTGAAGTCGCAACAGAGCTCGACACCGCAGCATCTCGCGGGAGGCTCGATCCTCCGAACTGCATTCCGTTGAGTGTCGTGTTGTTCTGGTCTGCACCCAGTCCGAGGACAGAGTATCCATCGCTGCCGTCGGCACCAGTCACGGCCTGAACACCGGGGAGCGACGCAGCCATTGCTGCGAGATCACCCATCAGGTTTGCGGGAACCGCGGAGTTTGTAAGAGGCGTTTCTGTTCCGCCGATGTCAGGGCGGGGAGGCTCGTTGCGATTCACTTTCTGGCGCTCGGCAGAAACCTTAACCGGGTCGAGAATCGCTCCAACTTTGGAAAGCCGCGTGTCTGCGACGAGAATTTCTTCATCCGCTGCGCGCTTTACCTCGAAGCGCTTTGCAGCATATCCCATCGCAGCGAATGACACCATGTAATCGCCTTCGCCGCCCGGGAACGTGACAGTGAACCGGCCGTTGCGGTCTGTCTTTGCTGTGCGAGTGACGTTTCCTGAAATCGAGGTGACTGTCACCGTCACACCCTCGACTGCGGCTGAGTCTGGCCCGGTGACGCGTCCGCGAATCACATCGGTTTGCTGTGCATGAAGCAGTGCCGGAGCCGTGGAGGGGATCAGCGCGGCGGCAACGACTAACAGAAATTTTTTGAGGTTCATATTCTCGTTGAGGTGCCGTCCCTTAGAACCGAATCCCGCGGGCAGGGTTTACGCAACTCGAATGGATGATGCTTGCTACCGGCTCAAGGCGTAGTCGATTGTCGAGACAACACGGACAGTTTTCACTACCTGACTGGCTTCGGATATGCCCTCCGCCTGGTCACGCGGAAGTATCTCGAAGACACCCTGGCTTGCGCGACGAATCCCGCTGAGGCTGCTGTGGGAGTCCTTCGCAAACTGCTCCGCTGCTTCACGAGCACGCGCTGTTGCTTCGCCGATCATTTCAGGCTTGAGCTTGTTGAGCCCGGTGAACACGAACGTCGGGCCGCCGTTCCCGTACTCGCCGCCGGATGACAGGACGACTCCATTGCTCACGAGCTCGGAGACCTTCTGGCTTGCGGAGCGAATCTGATCCGGGTTGGTCGATCTTACGACTACCGTTTGACGGATGACAAACCTCGAGCTCACAGCATTGCCGCCGGAGTACTGATTGGTTTCTGCGTCAGTGACGGAAAAGTCCTGAAGCGTTGCCTGCGAGGCATCGATTCCATTCGACGTTAGAAAGGTCCTGATTTTCTCGAGACTCGACTGAAGCTGCGCATTGGCCGTCGCGAGATCATTGCTCGCCGAGACAATTCTGAGCGGCCAGATCGCGAGGTCCGCCTTCACTTCGCGCTCCGATATTCCTTTGACCGTGACGAAACGGTCGGCGGTGCGCCCTCGCGCAAAGCCAAGTCCAATGAGAAGGCCGCCCAAGGTCAAACCGAGCGCAACAATTGCTGGACGGAGAATATCGCGGTCAGTGTTCACGGTTTATACTCGGGGTTGTCAGGAGCAGCAGCAAAACTAAGCATTGCCGCGTATTCGCACATCGGACAATAAGCCAGAGGAATTGAATGAGACGTTCGGCCTGGATCCCGGCGGTTGCCGCAGTCATTGTCGCTCTTTCATGCAGCACGACGACGCCGTCGCAGGCTCCCACTCCGCAGGGTCCGTCGACTGCGCCGTCGCAGCCGCCTGCGCCGTCATCGAATGTGCCCGCCCCGGGCGGCGCAGCACCTCAGGGAAATCGGCGGCCGAATCCTGCGCAGCAGGACACTGCGCGCCGTGCGCAGGTCGATTCGATCATGAGGGTGATTGCAGGGCGTGAAAATCAGCCTGCCGGTACAGTTTTCAAGAATGTGAAGCTCTTGAAGGACATGCCCGCAGGCGAGTTCCTGAAGAACATGGATGTGAATTATGGCCGCGGGCTCGGAATGGGATGCGGCAACTGCCATGTGATCGGTCAGTACGATCAGGATACTCGCAAGAACAAGCGCGTTGCCCGCGACATGCAGGAGATGACGAACTACATCAACTCAGTGCGTCTCGCTCAGATCAAGGAGCTCGACGAGGATTATGTGAAGGTCACCTGCGTTACGTGTCATGCAGGGTCAGGGCACCCTAAGGCAACGATGGAAGTTCCACAGCCGCAGAATAACTCACGATAATCCTCCACTGTCCGCAGCAGTCCTCGATAGTCCTCGATAGTCCTTGGTCCTTGGTAGTCCTTGGTAGTCCTTGGTAGTCCTGTTACTGAGGATTCAGAATTTCGAATTTCGGATCTTCGCGGACTAAGAACTACAGACTGTGCGGCCTCAGGACTAACTGCCATCGACGATCGACGACTGATTGAGAACTGAGGAGACTGCGGACGGAGGATTAATCGGAAATGTAGTGCTGATGCGAATTAATCATTCCATCGACCCGCAGTGTCCG
>DASUXX010000154.1:0-32583 GCA_036377755.1 Gemmatimonadaceae bacterium | reverse complement strand
GAATCACGAGCGGAGCTCCGCCAACTTCGAGCAGCTCCTTCGCCGCGCCGTGTGTCAACGACTGCATGCGGGTGCCCTTCCCCCCGCACGGTATCAGGACTCGTGTAACACTCATGCTTCCCTCACCAGCGCCGGCGCACGATCATCGGACATCGTCGGCGAATACTGTGCAATGATTCGCCGATACTCTTCTCCCACCGGCCGGATTTTGCGATCGAGATCGAAGAGGCCTACTGCATGGAGATCATTCCGCTCGACACGAAGTGCATGCTGCCAGTCGATCTGGTCTGTCAGCGAATACCATGTGAATCCATACACCGGGATTCCTGCTGCTCGAAGAGCGAGAACGTCATTCCACTGACTGGTGAGCCAGTCCACGGCGAACCTGCTCACGCGATTTGTCTCGCAGTGAAAGAGCGGAATGCGATACCGGTCATAGTACGCTGCAGCAAGAGAGTAAAAGCCTTGTCCATTCCATTTGGTCGTCGTGCGCCCGGTGCTCGAGACGCGATGCTCGCATGTTGGATAGTAATCCATTCCGAGCCAGCGCTGTCCAACTGCGCGCTTTTCACGGAAGAAGCTCAGGTCGTTTGAAGTGACTCCATTCTCGTTCAGGAACCACGCCATTCCCGGCTCGAGCTCACGACCGAGCGTGAGGTCCAGAGACAGATGCTTGAAGGCATTCTCGCGATCCGCATGCTTTCTGGCGCGGGCGCCGGCGGGATGAAAATGTTCCAGTGATTCGCTCTGAACGATGATAGCGTCAGGCCGCTCACTGAGAATTGCATCGACCGCGAGCTCGTGCGCCATGCAGAGATTTCTCAGCGCGGTTACGAACGCGCCTTCGCTCGAAAGGCATTCGTTCCAGAATCCACGCAGCGCCGAGAAACTCGCGCAGATGAAGATCTCGTTGACTGGCGTGAAGTAGCGAACCCAGGGATACCGGCGCGCGAATGCTCTCGCGTAATCGGCAAAAAGAACCGGGAATGCCGGATCCTGAAATCCGCCGAGCCAGCTCGGAACGCCGAAATGACAGAGATCCGCGATGACTTCAATGCCCATATCGCGAAGCATGTGCATCGAATCGTCTGCGCTCGACCAGTCGAAGCGATCAGGCGCGACATGAACCCGATAATACGCCGGCCCATACCTGAGAGCCGTTATTCCCAGCTCGCGAACGAGACCGAAGTCTTCAGCGAATCGCTCGTAGTGGCCGCACTTCTCCATCTCGTCGATGCGCGCGCCGGTCGAGATGGTTGGATAGCTGTTCTCTATCCCCGTGGAAAAGAAGAACGGAGTCGTCATGAGCGAGGTGTCATCGCAGCGCAGGAATGCGTTGGGAAAATGGACGCGAAGAGGCTATTAGTCGCGTCGCAAAATCGCAACAGAAATGTTTGGCGTTTCCTGCTTGACGATACTGACTGCCAGTCGATACTGGACTTTGTTGGTCTGCCTATAGAGGCTCGATCCGGGCCCCCTGAGACGCTTCAGTCAGCCATACTCGCGGCGCGCGATTGAATGCCTGCTCATAATCCGAGGCGATTCGCGGTCCCGCCTGAGCGAGAGCATCGCGTGAGCCGAATGCGATTGCGCAGCCACCCCATCCTGCACCGGTGAGCCTTGCGCCTTCGATTCCCCTCTCACGCGCCGCCCGATCGACAAACCAGTCGAGCTCCGGCGAGGAGCACTGGTATAGATCCCTCAGCGACTCGTGAGATTGATACAGCAGTGCGCTGTCGATCGTTCCGTTTTCCCTGAGCTGCCGGACTGCGAGAGCAACGCGACGAGTTTCCTGCGATACATGGAGAGCGCGGTTCTCGAGGTCACCCGGAAGTTTTGCATCGAGGATCATCTCGGTCGTCGCCGATGCCAGATTTTCCAGAGCCGGATGCTTTTCACGCAGAAGAAAAAGTGCTTCGCGGCATTCAGCCTGACGACGATTGAAATCGGATGAGCGAAGTGACCGTGGTACCGCCGTGTCGAAAATCAGCACGGTGCTCGTGAACGGCACTTGCTCGAATTTCATCGTGTCGCAGTAGATGTGGAGCGCATGCCCTTTCATCGACAACGCCGACGCGAACTGGTCCATGATGCCGCACGACACACCGACGAACTGTGTCTCGACACGCCAGGCATCGAGCGCAATGTCGCGAAGTGACTGGGCGCGTCCTGTGAGTGCCGCGTAAGCAAACGCCGATGCAACTTCGAGAGCTGCCGACGAGCTCAGTCCCGCGCCTGCAGGCACATCGCTGGTTACGGCAATCTCGACCGCGGGAAGTGCCGGACTCGCCAGTGAATTGAAGCCGCTGATGTAGTCCCACCATCGTCCTGATCGATCGGGATCGGGGGCATTGAACTCACCAGTGTCTTCCTCAATTGAGGACACCACGCGGCTCCTGTGCGAGCCGCGCAGCTGCCTCATTGCGACGCACGTCCGCTGTGCTATGGCGATCGGAAGAACTTCGCCGCCGTTGTAATCGGTGTGCTCACCGATGAGGTTTACACGACCGGGTGCCGAAGCGACCACGTCAGGCTTTCCGTCATGCGCGTCCCTGAACAGAGCACTGACGTCGGCTGGAACCATTCCCTTCGATTTCCGTAAATTCACCTGTCCAGAAAATCCATGAGTTTCATGAAAGCACAGCGCACGCTGATCACGGCAGCTGCAATTCTCGCTGCCGCATCTACGATCGATGCACAAACACTGCCCGCGGGCCTCACATATCCCGCTGCCAGGCGCGGGACGCAGGTCGATGATTACCACGGAACGAAAATCTCCGACCCGTATCGCTGGCTCGAGGACACCGATTCTCCCGAAACCAGAGCGTGGGTCGAAGCCGAGAACAAACTGACGTTCGGTTATCTCGCAGCAATTCCTGAGCGCGCGGCTATTCGAAACAGGCTCACGCAGGTGTGGAATTATCCCAAGTACGATACTCCCACAAAGGTCGATGACCGCCTCTTCTTCTCCGAGAACAGCGGGCTGCTGAATCAAAGCATCCTGTACGTGAAAGACGGCAACAAGGCGTCACGCGTGCTGCTCGATCCCAACACGCTTTCCACCGACGGCACCGTTGCACTCTCGATCACCGAGCCATCGCCGAACGGAAAGCTTCTTGGATATGCGGTGCAGTTTGCCGGATCGGACTGGCAGGAGATCAGGGTTCGCGACGTCGAGAGCGCTCGCGACATGCGCGATACGCTCAAGTGGGTGAAGTTCTCGGGAATATCCTGGACGCGCGATAACAAGGGATTCTTTTACGAGGGCTATGATCCCCAGACCTCGGGCAACAAGCTCACGAACGTCGTTCGCAATCAGCGCATCTACTACCACAAGATCGGAACCCCGCAGTCAGCAGATCTTATTGTCTACGATCGCAAGGATCAGCCGGACTGGCTCTTCGACACTCAGGTTACCGACGACGGCACGTTTGCAATCATCACTATCAATCAGGGCAGCGACCCGAAGACGCGGCTTTACTTCATCTTTCTCGATAATCCCAAAAAGCCTTCTATCACAGCGCCAGTAGTGCGCCTTATCGACGACACCGAGTCCGAAAACACTTTCATCGACAACCTTGGCGACTATTTCCTGGTTCGCACTGATCGCGGCGCGCCCAAAGGACAGGTGGTTCAGATCGACATCAACAACTCGGATCCGCGCCGATGGGTCTCGGTGATTCCAGAGGGCCGTGATGCACTCGTCTCTTCGCATGTAATTGGAAAGCACCTCGTGCTCGAATATCTGCAGGACGCCCACTCGAGTCTTCGCATCTACGGACTCCCCATCGACAGGCCGCAGCGTCAGGCAGATCGACGTGTTCCGCCGACAGGGATTCCCCCGCAGCGACAGGGACGTACTCCCGCCCCAAGTGATGATCGCAGGCAGCTCTCGGCACCGGGTTATCCATTCGTCGATGAGATTCAGCTGCCCGGCCTTGGCAGCGTAGGCAGGATCACTGGCCGCGAAGACGACAATGAGATGTACTACTCGTTCACGTCATTCCTCGCGCCGTCGTCGATCTACAAGTACGACATGAAGAAGCGCACCAATGAGCTCTTCAAGACACCGAAGCTTCCGGTCGATGTTTCGCAGTTCGAGACACGGCAGGTCTTCTTTGAGAGCAAGGACGGAACGCGCGTGCCGATGTTCATCACTATGAAGAAAGGCACCGTGCTCGATGGGGCCAATCCAACCATTCTTTACGGTTATGGCGGATTCAACGTTGCTGAGACACCCTCATTCTCCGCGGCGAATCTCGTGTGGATGGAGATGGGTGGTATCTACGCGGTCGCGAACATCCGCGGCGGCAGCGAATACGGCAAAGCGTGGCATGAAGCAGGAATGCTCGACAAGAAACAGAACGTCTTCGACGATTTCATCGCCGCCGCGGAGTATCTGATCAAGGAGAAGTACACATCGACGCCGAGGCTTGCGATCTCAGGTGGATCGAATGGCGGGCTCCTTGTGGGCGCGGTTCTCAACCAGCGTCCGGATCTGTTCGGTGCAGCGCTGCCTGCTGTCGGAGTGATGGACATGCTGCGATTCCAGAAATTCACAATCGGCTGGGCGTGGACTTCCGATTATGGATCGTCAGACAACCCGCAGGAATTCGAGATTCTTCGGGCGTATTCGCCGCTGCACAACATCAAGCCGGGGACGAAATATCCCGCAACGCTTATAACGACAGCCGATCACGATGATCGCGTGGTGCCCGGACACTCGTTCAAGTACGCTGCGACATTGCAGGCCGCGCAGGCGGGATCTGCGCCAGTATTGATCCGCATCGAAACCAACGCGGGGCACGGCGCAGGCAAGCCAACCAGCAAACGCATCGAAGAAGCAGCCGACAGGTTCGCGTTCCTCGTCAAGAACCTTGGCATGCGTGTGAACGTCCAGTAAATGTCCACAGGCCTCGCATTATTCGACCAGATTCTGGGTGCTATTCGCTTTGCACTCGTTGTTCTCGCCGGAATCTTTGCAGCATTCTGTATCATCGACTGGCTTGTCAGGACGCGGCGTGTGAACCTGTTCGGCTCGCTCGCGAGATTTTCGCGATCCAGGATCGATCCGGTGCTCGAGCCAATCGAGCGAAAAGTGGTGAGGGCAGGCGGAAATCCGGCAAGTGCGCCTCTGTGGGCACTTGCCGGTGTCGTTGTTGGCGGGATTCTGCTCGTGAGCGTGCTGGATTTCATTCGCGCGGAAATCCTCGGGCTCGCCTTTGCGGTGCAGAGCGGACCAGGCGGCATCTTCAAGCTTCTCGTTGCGTGGACGTTCGACTTTCTCCGCATCGCGCTGCTCGTGCGAGTCGTCAGCTCGTGGCTGCCGGTATCGCCGTACTCGAAATGGATCCGCTGGTCATACGCGGTGAGTGAGCCTATACTCAAGCCTCTTCGCCAGGTGATTCCGGCGATGGGACCAATAGACATAACGCCGATAATTGCGTTTTTTCTTATAGGACTGCTTCAGAGTTTCGTGCTGAGCAGGTTGTGAGCAGGCTCGAGGTGCGTGAAGGAGTGAACGTCGTGAGATTCGGCGTTCACGTTCAACCGAGGGCGTCGAAAACGGAGATTACAGGAGTGCATGGAGCGGCATTGAAAGTGCGGCTGCATTCTCCTCCCGTTGACGGCGCTGCGAACGAAGAGCTGATAATTTTTCTGGCGCACGAGCTGGACGTTCCAAAACGTGCGGTGCGGATCGTTGCAGGTCAGTCGTCGCGGGCCAAGACAGTAGAGGTGGATGGGGTTTCAACCGCGAGCGTGCTGGCGCTCGCGAATGGAGCGGGCAGCTAATAGTGGCATCGATTCTGGTAATTGCTCCTGACTCAGCGCTTCTCGAAGGTGTAGCGCAGACGTTGACAGGATCCGGGCATCAGGTTTCAACAGCTCATGACATTCCCGAAGCGCTCGAGACGCTTCGCGGACAGCGTCCCCTTCTCGCACTGATCGAATGCGAGGAGCTTCAGTCGCGAGGGGCAATGGTGCAGAACATCATCGGAAGTGGCGGAGCTGTTCTCGCATTCCACTCCGACGATGATGATTCGCGACTTCCTCACCGTGTGAAGCGATCGACCCTCGCCGAGCTGAAGTTACCGCTCGAGCGTCAACGGCTGCTGGCTCTAGTCAAATACGTAGAGCATCGCGCGCGGGCGGCTGGCCGAGACAGCGTCGAGGACGATCGATCGGAGAATTCGATCGGCGCGTAAAGTCTAAGCCGCAGGGTATGACCTGACGCTTGGAAACCTCATCAGGCGGATTGAGCGGATACGGCGGATTCCTTCACTGCAATGATCTAAGGGCTCGCTCAGGAGGTGGACTTTTAGGTTAAAAACAAAAACCAGGTCTTAGAGCCAGCATCTGTCTATTACTCGGACGAATCCGCCGTATCCGCTCAATCCGCCTGATGAGGTTTCCAAGCGTCAGGTCATACCCTGCGGCTTAGACTTACCGCGCGAATCTCCGATTGAACAACCACACTGCGCGGCTCAACGCTCCGTCTGCCGCGAATTGCAGCGGAACACCGCCTAGAAACGAAACGCCGCCGACAGCGGTGAGTGTTGTGGACAGTCCGTCGAACTCCCTCTGAAACAGCGCTCGCGCCACACCAGTTCCGACTAGAACAATCCCCGCATCGGTCAGAATCGCCGCGGCCTGCCTTATCCGGAACGCATCGCGCGCAACATCGACGGCCTCAGGGTCTCCTGCGAATGCACTCGTGATGTCCTGCGGAAAAAAGAATCCGAGCGATCCAACTCTTCGCTGTGAATCGCCGCGTGTGATCTCGATTCCATCCCACGCCGGAGCGAGTCCCAGTGCACACTCCTGATACGAACAATTCGCGCTCGTGCGCGCCTGCGCTCCTGCGGCCGGCGTCACGCTCATCAGCAACACACAGCCCAATACGATAGCTCTCATACGCCGTATACTCGCGGATGGAACGAGCGCGCGCAAATATTCCCTGCACAATGTCCGGCTCATTTCAGCTTCGGCCGCACCGCGCCGACGACATCGAGTGGGTGGTCCGGCGCCACGGCGAGATCTACGCCGACGAATACGCCTGGGATGATCGCTTTCGCCAGCTCGTCGAAGAAATCGCAAATGATTTCGTTCGCGACTTCAATCCGGATCGTGAATACTGCTGGATTGCCGAGCGTGACGGCGAGCGCATTGGATGCGTGTTCCTCGTGCACAAGTCGGACGAGATCGCGCAGCTGCGTCTGCTGCTCGTCGAGCCCTCAGCCCGCGGGCTCGGCGTGGGCCGCACGCTGGTCAAGAAGTGCATGGACTTCGCACTTTCCCACGGATACACGAAGATGCGACTGTGGACCAACGATGTATTGATATCCGCGCGGCGAATCTATGAAGCAGCCGGGTTCAGGCTCATTGAAGAAGAAGAACACTCGAGCTGGGGAAAGCCTCTCACATCGCAGACGTGGGAGCTGGATCTCAATAACGCATCAGACCGCTGACGCAGCGGCGCGGCCAGCCGTTCGTCCGGAAAAAATGCATCCGCCGAGGAAAGTGCCTTCGAGCGCGCGATATCCGTGCATGCCGCCTCCACCAAATCCCGCGACTTCGCCCGCAGCATACAATCCCGGCAGCGGCTCACCATCGGCGCGCAGAACACGCGCGGAGAGATCAGTCTCGAGCCCGCCCAGTGTTTTGCGAGTGAGAATGTTCAATCTCACAGCGATGAGAGGGCCTGCATCCGGGTCGAGAAGCTTGTGCGGCTTTGCGACGCGGATGAGCTTGTCGCCGAGGTAATTGCGCGCACCGCGAAGCGCTGCGATCTGGAGATCTTTCGTAAACGGATTCTCCATCTCGCGGTCGCGCGCGATCACTTCACGCTCGACCTGAGCAAACTCGAGCGGCGCATCGGGCGTGAGCGCATTCATTCTTCGCACGAGCTCTTTCAAATCGCGCTCGACGATGAAATCCTTTCCGCGTTCCATGAATGCACGAACCGCAGCAGGGGCTCCGCCACCCGCCCTGCCAAGAACTTTTCTCACGCTCTTTCCTGTGAGATCGGGATTCTGCTCCGAGCCTGAAAGCGCAAACTCCTTCTCGATGATCTTTTGCGTGAGAATGAACCAGGTATGCTCGTGACCCGTTTTCATGATGTGCTCGAGCGTTCCGAGCGTGTCGAAGCCTGGATACAACGGCACTGGCAATCGCTTCCCTGTCGCGTCGAGCCAGAGTGATGATGGACCTGGAAGAATTCGAATACCGTGATTGGTCCAGATCGAATTCCAGTTTGTAATTCCCTCGACGTAGTGCCACATGCGGTCGCGATTGATGATGCTCGCGCCTGCGTCTTCAGCGATCGCGAGCATTCGGCCGTCGACGTGATCGGGGACTCCTGAGAGCATCTGCGTCGGCGGTTTGCCGAGACGGGCCGGCCAGTTCTTCCGGACAAGCTCATGATTCGCGCCGATGCCTCCAGATGTGACGATCACTGCCTGCGCATACACCTCGAATGCACCGACAATATTTGACGTGCTTCTCACGCCGCGCTCCACATCACTCGGCTCGAGTACATCTCCGCGCGCACCAATGACCGTGCCGCTGGACGTGATGAGCTCGTTCACACGATGCCTGAAGCGCATCGCAATGAGTCCGCGTCCCGCAGCTTCGCGAACTCTTCTTACGAATGGATCTATCACTCCGGGGCCTGTTCCCCACGTGACATGAAAGCGCGGGACTGAATTGCCCGGACCTGTTGCGCCGTAGCCTCCGCGCTCGGCCCAGCCGACAACAGGAAAGAATCGAAGTCCCTTTTCATAGAGCCACTTGCGCTTCTCGCCAGCCGCAAAGTTCACATACGCTTCAGCCCATGCGCGCGGCCACTTGTCTTCTTCTCGATCGAATCCCGCGGTTCCCAGCCAATCCTGCCACGCGAGATCGAGCGAATCGCGAATGCGCATGCGGCGCTGCTCGGGAGAGTCGACGAGAAACAGTCCGCCGAGTGACCAGAATGCCTGACCGCCCAGGCTTTGTTCGGGCTCCTGGTCGAGGAGAATGACATGTTTTCCCTTGTGAGCGAGCTCGCAGGCGGCGACAAGGCCGGCGAGTCCTGCGCCGATGATGATTACGTCGGCTTCGCCAGTACGATCTTTTGAAGCGATGTCAGGTTCCCGTAATAGTGAAGTTCACTGTGGCCGGCTCCGGAACTTCTCCAATTGGAGTGACCGTCACTGTGACTGGAGTGACAATATGCGTAATCTCGACGCCGTTGTTTTGTCGGAGCGTCGCCCGGAGATTGAACGTCGCTTGAGCGATATTCGAGAGAGCGAGAAGCCGCATCTCGAACTTGCCGTCCTGACCCGTGAACACAAAATCGGGACCGAGTCCCGGCTGGGTATCGAGGAGAGCGACATCGACGCCCGAGAGGGGCTGCCCCTGCTGGTTGGTGACTGTCCCCTGGATGTCGACACACCCGAAGGTTGCAGGACTTTCTGTTTCCTGGCATTCGTCGCCGAATGAATTGGAAACCGGGCCTTCGACGCCCCGGCATCCCGCGACGAGAAACATGACTGTCGCCGCAACGATACCGAGGTGAAGTTTTCGAAGTGGCATGCCGCGCAAGCTTGGCGAATTCATATTCCCGCGATGTCGGGTTTACCCTGATATTACGGGCTCGATTACACATTTCAAACGAACGCCATGATTCGACGATCGATTCGTGCCGCAATTGCGGTTCTGTCAGTGACAGGCTTCAGCGCCATCGCTTCCGCTCAACAGCTGAACAAAACGGAGCGGGCAATCATTGCCGCGGTCGATCCTCGCAGTGCGGAAGGACTCGCGCTTCTCGAGAGACTCGTCAACATCAACAGCGGCACGATGAATTTCGCGGGCGTCCGCCAGGTCGGTGACATTCTTCGGAAGGAGCTCGATGCACTCGGGTTCGAGACGCGCTGGGTAGACGGCGCACCGTTCGGAAGAGCGGGACATCTGATTGCAGAGCGAACTGGTACTGGACCGCGTCTCCTGTTGATCGGTCACCTCGATACGGTTTTCGAGCCGACCAGTCCGTTCCAGAAATACGAGAAGCTGACGGATACGACAGCGCGTGGTCCTGGCGTGATCGACATGAAGGGCGGCGACGTCATCATGCTTCAGGCGTTCAAGGCATTGAAGGCGGCGGGCGTGTTGAACCGCATGAGCATCACTGCTGTCTTTTCCGGCGATGAAGAATCGTCAGGCAGGCCGCTCGAGCTTGCACGCGCGGACCTGATCGCAGCGGCGAAGAAATCTCAGTACGCAATTGGTTTTGAGGATGGGTCGGGTGATCCCAGGACAGCGGTGATATCGCGCCGAGGTGCCACGAGCTGGACGCTCGAGTCGACGGGAATTCCTGCGCACTCATCGCAGATCTTTCGGAGCGACATTGGCGCCGGCGCAATCTTCGAGACAGCGCGGGTTCTCGAGGGAATTCGTGACAAGCTGAAAAGCGAGCAGTACCTGACCTTCAACCCGGGATACGCAATCGGGGGCACCGACGTTCGCGTCGACTCCGCACAACCCGGTGGGTCGGCATATGGAAAGTCGAATGTCGTATCGAAGGACATGACTGTATTCGGCGATATCCGCGCACTTTCGCCTGAGCAGCTCGCAAGGGCCCAGGAAACTATGCACGCGGTAGCAGCGGCCTCGCTTCCTCACACGACTTCGAAGTTTACGTTCGACGATGGATATCCACCGCTCGCTCCAACTGAAGGCAACAAGAAGCTTCTCGCCGTGTACGATCAGGTGAGCCGCGATCTCGGAATGCCGCCTGTTGTTGCAGTCGATCCAATGCGCGCTGGTGCAGCGGACGTGTCATTCGCGGCGCCGTACATCCCGATGGCGATGGATGCTATTGGACTCGCGGGGTGGGACGATCACACTGACAAGGAGACAGCTGATTTAAGAATGTTCGCGCCTCTTACCAGGCGAGCCGCGCTCTTCCTGTATCGGCTGAGTACCAGAGGGCCGCGCTGAGTCGCTCGAGAGTTGCCGCGCTGTTCTCATGCTGAATTGAAACAATGAATCTGTCTTTATTTACTGTCGCTTTCTTTGTCTGGCACCTCTCGTCTGCTGTTCTTGCTCCCGGCATATCGACTGACACGCCTGCAAATACAGTAGCTCCGGCGGGCGATGTAACGCTTGGTATCACAGTGCTGCTGAGGGATTCCGCACATCTCGTTCGCGGCAAGCGCGTTGGACTTATTACGAATCACACCGGTCGTGACGAGCGAGGAAGAAGCTCGATCGATCTCCTGTATAAGGCACCCGACGTTCGGCTGACTGCGCTGTTTGCGCCCGAGCATGGACTTCGCGGCTCAGCACGGGGCGGCGCGATCATCAGCTCCAGTGTCGATCGCGAAACAGGAGTGCCGATTCATTCGCTATATGGGGCGACAAGAGTGCCGACAGCGCGGATGCTCGAGAACGTCGACGTTCTCGTGTATGACATTCAGGATGTCGGGGCCCGGATGTACACGTACGTGTGGACGATGACTCTTGCCGCTGAAGCAGCAAAGAAGGCAGGAAAGAAGTTCATCGTCGTCGATCGGCCGGATCCAATTCGCGCAGATATCGTGGAAGGTGGACTGATCGAAAAGCGATATCGATCATTCACGGGATTACACAATGTTCCGCTGCGCTATGGCCTGACTCCCGGCGAGCTCGCACGATATCTCTCGGCGAACGGCGACATCGATGCTGACATCACTGTGATTCCAATGCGCGGCTATCGACGCTCCATGTGGTGGGATGAGACAGAACTCGAATGGAGCGCCCCATCTCCCAACATCCGCGACACCGAAGCGGCGCTGCTCTACCCGGGAATCTCCTTTTTCGAAGCGACGAATGTGAGCGAAGGCCGCGGAACGAATGAACCGTTCAGGCTGGTTGGCGCGCGGTGGCTCACGGATGCGGCAGCCATAACTCGCGTAATGAATGCAAAAAAGCTTGCGGGTGTGCGCTTCGAGAGTGTGACACGGCGGATCAATCGCGGTGAGAAATTCGGCGGCCTTACCATACCGATGATCCGTATTGTAGTAACCGATCGCGATCGTGTTCGATCATCAGAGATCGGCGCATGGCTGCTGCGCGAGATTTACACGCGTCACCCGAAGGAATTCAAATGGCAGGCGGGTGCGGGAATCGAAGAGCTGTCTGGCTCGCGTGATCTCAGGCGCGCTGTGCAGGAGGGTGAAATCGATGCACTTCTCGCGCGATGGCGCGATGCTTCTGACAAATTCGCGCGAGAAGTGAGATCATCGTTGCTCTACTGATTCGAGAGATCAGAAGGATCGTCGGTTGTTGGTCTGGTTCGTCTCGTTAGCGACCACATCGATTCGAATTTCGTACGCTGGATCCTGCCAGTCGTATTGCGTCGCCTGACCAACAGTCTGGACGCACTCGCCACCAGTTGCGTTATAGAGCTGCATCGTTGTCTGCGGTGGCACGAGTCCGAGTCGCGCAACTTCCGTCTGTGATTGCGGGCGGTGATATGTGAACGTCTTCGTCGCGCCGGCGTTGAGACCATTCACGATTGAATCGGCGACCTGAATGCCATTTCGGAAAAGGCGAGCGTGGAATGTCTGGGTCACGTTGGTTCCGCCGGCGTTCTTCACGCTCCATGTGATATCTGGAACGTCGATCGTCTTGACGATTGCCTGAACTGCCTGCGCGAACATTCCATGGCAGAAGGGCTCACTGAGGAGCTTCCGGTTTGGAGCTACATGCCTGAACACAGGTGACCCACCGGTCGCCTGGAGGTCCGGTCCGGCTGGTTGTGAGCTGCCGGTGATGATAGAAGGAGAGCTGAGGATTCGTCCGTCGCAGGTTGTCGAAAGTCTGACATCGAGCGAGCCCGTGAATGGATAGAAATCCCCGCCCTCTGCTGCGTCCCTCACCATGACCCGGTTGGATCCGCAAGAGCTGGTGCTGGCGTTGAACTCGAGCCAGCCATCACTGTTGCTAACGTTGCTGACAGCTCTCAAGTCAGTTCGAAAAAGAAATACAGTCGCGTTGTCGAGGTTCGTTCCGACGATGCGAAAATGCTGATTGCTGTTCGGCGCGACACCTTGATCAGGAGTAATCGAGCTGATCGTTCCCTGGCTCAGCACCCGGACGGGGAACGTGTGCGTTGAAACACAATCCGTGAATGGCGGGCAGACGATGCTGATCGTCGCTGTTCTCAATGCGCGGCTGCCAGAGCCGGTCATCTTGACCTTGATCTTTGCAGCGTCAGAAGTAAAAGGAAGCGGCATGCGCTCCGTGATGGGCTGGTCGCTTCCCATGAACGTGACTTTGGAGGCAAAGTCCAGCCACGGGCCATACAGTGTGTATTCCTTCGTCTTTCCGGGAGCGACATAGACTGTCTCTACAGATGAAACAAGGTTCGAAAAGTTCACCGTCTCCTTGCGCTTGATGCGTGTTGCCTCCGTAGGCATCAGCGAGTATGAGATGGAAACAGCAGCACTGACTGCCAGAAATAGTTTTGCAGCGGTTGTCATTGTTGCCTCGAGCAGAAGAAGTTCTTCAACGCCTGGAGCCGATGTGATGAATGGCGTCTAACGGACAATCCTGAGCGGTGTATCAAGCCAGTTGTTCGCAGTATTTGATTCACGAATTCCTTCGATGCGCGTTCGCAGCTTTACAGTGGTTGCAGGCGCACGAACTGTGTGGCCAAATACATGGACGGCCGTCGCCGCGCCGGGAGCAAGCGGCGCGAGCCAGCATTCGATCGTCGAGACATCGGTGACTTTGCATCCATCGCCGACGAGACGTGCGAGTCCGAACGTGACTTCGTATCGGTCGAGTACGATGTAGTTCTCGACGAACGAGTTGTACAAGTGAATCGGTTGCCCGGGCGGAGTGATCTGACCCGCGTTCTTCACCGTTACCCAGAAGTCGAATGTCGTGTTGCTGAGGACCGACGGCTGGAGCTCTACGGTTGGCTGAAGATCCGGCATCCCAAGAACTATCGTGTCAGCGACTACGGCCGAGACGTACGTCGGTGCGGGGACCAGATCACCTGGATATGAAATCGAAGTCGATGTCACTCTTGCAGTGCTGGTCAATCCGCTTGTCAGCTGGGCAGATTTACCGACCTGCACGTAGACGATCTTTCGTCCCGGAGTACTGCTGAGTGAAAATGACGGAGTACCTGACAGGGAACGCCACGCAGCTCCTGTAAAGTCCTTCGACTCGCTTGCGCGATATGCGGCAGGCTCGCCACTCGTCACCACCGCTATTGAGACAGTTCGATCGGCCGTGTTGAACGAACCGTTTGCGAGCTGGACACGAGTGAGCGCGGGAGCCGATCCCTGCGCTGACAGCGTACCGCTCAACGCAAACACTGCGGAGACAGCGAGCGAGAAGCGCATGTCAGCCTCCGACGTAGACAGACTGCACAACTCTCGACACGCTCTGTAGTCCAACTTTTGCCGTGATGATAGCGCAGCCATCTGCACGTGCGCTGATCTTGAAGTGTGTGACGTCACCGGATTGAGTAACTGTGGCAGGAACCGACGCGACGCTCGGATTGCTGCTGGTAAGCGTCCACGTTGCGGGCGTCCCTGAGAGTGGCATGCTGAGCGTTGCGTCGGTGTCTACAGGCCACGGAATAGTCTCCCGCGCAATGCCGAGTCCGAACGTGGTTTTCCTCGGCGCAGGCTGCACGATCAGCAGGTCACCCCGTGTCTTACCGTTGAAGGATGCGTTAATGGTGGCGCACCCGGGCGCAACTGCGCTCACTGGAGCAACTGCGGTCAAGGAGAGTGATACCGGCCGTGAAGCTGGGACAGTTGCAACACTCGTATTCGACGAGGTGAAGTTGACGGTCGCATATCCCATCTTCGTCGTCGATGTGAGCTTTGCGGTGCCATTCGTGCTGTTGCCCACCGTTATCGATGATGCCGCAAGATCGAATGTGCTGAGCTCAGCGAGGTATGATGCGGCTGGCTTCGCAGCTGCAAGAACGCAAGCAGCGCTCATGACAAGGAGACCGCGCGAGCTACTGGAGAAAGCAGACTTCATTGAATGTTCCTCATGATGGAGTTGATGCGGTCCGGCTTCATTGCGGTGCCGCAGCGGTGATCGACAGCTTCTGCCAATCCGACTTCGATACTTCACGACCAAGGAGATCGAGGGCGACTACACGCCACCGCGGAGAAGAGCCTGCCTTTTCAAGGAGCCAGGTAGGCGCGCGATAGATTCCGGTTCCACGCGGGACGATCGCAGCGAGAACGTCTTCGCCGGAGTGATTGCGAACTTCGACCCTGAAGAACGCCACGCGTGCTCCTCCCTCAGTCCAGCTGAATTCGAGCGGAGCATTTGACGCGATAGCAGCATCGGCGAGCGGGCTCAATGGCCGCACCTGCGTCGATGCAGTTGTCTCGGCGAGCTCGCTCGATCCCGCACCGACTACGTAGCGAAGAGGCGGCATCGGAAATCCTGCAACCGCACCCGCGTGAACTACTCCGGTGCCTGCTCCCACCGATCCAATGTTCGAGTCTGCTTCCTTGTCGTCGCTTGCTTCGATTCGAAGCAGCACGAGGTACATCCCTTCGGTTGTCGATGGAATCCTGCTTACGTCAGGTCCGGGAAGTACGTATTCACCGGTGGGCGGAAGAAAAACATTGAACCGTCCGAGCTCCGCATATCGGCGCTGAGTTCCTCGCTCCTCGAGAGGAAGCGTTGCCTCCGTGAGCAGATCGCGCTCCGAGGGGACTTCCTCGCCCGGATATACGATTTCCCATCGCCCCTTGAGACGTCCCGTTCCGTTGTAGGAAATCCTCGCCGACAGTTGAGGAAGAGTCTCACCCGGCTTGATGAAGAGGATCGGCGTCTCGACGTTGAACTTGACAGAAACGTCGACGAGCGAGAATGGAACGCGCGCGCCACCGCCTGCGAGACGACAGGTAACTGCGACATACTGTTCCTGACCTGTAGATGCGTTGCGAAAACGCCTTACATAAAAGAAGCTCGACTTCGCTCCGGCTTCCGCGGCCTGATAAGCGCGCCGCGTCACCGACGGAGGAATCGACATGATATCGGTGAACCCGCTCGTTCCGCTCAGACGCGATTGATCGAATCGCACCGGCAGACGACCGAATACAGTCGCAGGATCGCATTTGAGTCCTGCTGCAGGCGCAGCGGATACCAGCTCGCCACACCACTCGGCTTCGACAGGACGGAATGAACCAAGCCCTCCGAAAGTGAGGAACGCTGTTGTCGCTCCATTGGTGTTTACGTTGACGCCGGTGGGATTCACCTTGATCTGACCGTCAGCACGACCTGCGCAAATCGCGATGATCGTGACCGATACCGCCCGGAAGATCACGCTCTCAGAACGCATTGAGACTCACTCCACTGTTGAGTGTCCATACACGACGCTTGACCGGATCCTGCCTGATCGTTTCCAGGAATGCGGTGTTCGCTGACGATTGGCGCTGATACCGGAAGAACACGCGACCAGAAGGTCTCTCAGCCGATGAGCGAAATAACCTGAAGTTGTTGGAGAGCTCGACCGATACGTCATCGTTGTCGGTATCTGTCGTGAGCGGATAGTCACGCATCCATGTGCGCGAGAACACGGTCGACATTCCGAGATTGCGAGTGGGTCGCAGGTCTACATTCGCTCCGAATCTTCGCGTTGCGTTCTTCTGGGCGAGCTCGTGGTTGTTGGCGCCTTCGAATGCGTAGCTTGTACCGAGATCGATCCAGCTCATCGGAGAAACGCCGAGTGCAACGTTGTGTGTGAGTCCTCCCAGGTCGGCCTTCTCTCTGCCCAGCTGACGGTTATCCTGATTCGAGATGTTGTAGCGATAGCCGGCTTTCCATTTACCAATCGCCCACTGCGCATCGATGTTGTTCGCGCGGCTCATTTGATCGGGCGCGTGCGTCTCGGCGAAATCGGAATTCTCGGGGACGTCGTTTGCGAACTGGTGCGTCTCGCTCAGCGACCATGTGAGCTGCGGAAACCACGGAGATGGTTTCGACGCGCTGAAGAGAGATGCAACAGGGAGTACTGCGTTCACGGACGTCACATGAGTGAACGTCTTGAGAACTGACGGTATGTCGTCGAGGTTGTCTTCTGCGCGCGCATGCGACGCCTGTACCGCAAGCGGCCCAATTCCTCCCGTGAGCTCGATGACGTTCTGAAGAACGTTTGCCTGCACTGTCGCGCCAAGACTGCGGTAGAGCGGATCTACGCGCTCGTGACGGAATGTTGTGGACAGATTGACCTTGATCTCTTTCGTGAGCGATGTATTGCGCAGGATCGCGAGGGTGACATCAGCGAATTGCGCTGCCTTTGTCTCAGGCCGAACAGGAACGAGTGAGATATCTCCTTGCGCGAGTGTTGGATCGAACGGGTTTTCGAAATGGCTTATCGCGTAGCCGGCATCGAGAGTCAGGCGATCGCCAGGCAGCTTTCCGGCAAAATGAAACGCGGCGCCATGATTTTTTTCGCGATCGTTGATGTCACCCTGATTGAACCCTGACTGTGGCAGCTGTTCACCGTTGAGATACGACACGTCGAACAGCACAGACCCGGGGCGCGATTTGATCGCGTCGACTTTTACAGATGCGCCAATGATCCGATGGTTGTCATTTGCAACCCCGATGGGATTGTCCCATCCGACAATGCTCGTTCCATTGAGAAGTCCAACTGCGACTTCCGCGATCTGTGCAATGTTTACAGCGCCGGTAACACCGCGGCTCGCAACGGCGTTAATGAGATGCTTTGCATTTCCGAAGGACACATGCCCCACCGACGCGCTCACGGGTCCGTTAGCGCCTTTGATCAGGTAATCAGAAAGGTCGAATTTCGGCGCCCGGCTTCCCTGCGCGCCGAATCTCAGCGCCTGTGCCTGCTTCGTGACCGCAAGAAAGTTCGACTGCAGCTCGACAGTTCCGTTTTCATTGGCAAGCGCCGTCGTAAACGCTGGATTGAAAGTGACACCAGCATATGGCGGTCTTCTTGTTCCATCACCGTTCTTGTACGGAGCGATCTGACCGCTTGTCGTAAGCGTGAGCGCAGGCTTGATGTCGGACTTGTAGAATCCGGCGCGCGTTCTCACGCGCAACGGAATGCGAGCGAGCTCCTGCCACGGTTGTCCTGGAGAGACCAGATAGACAACGATCTCGGTCTCGCCACTCGGAAGTCGCAGCGTATTGGCGGCATACCGTGCGACGGTGGGAGTGACAGTGAACAGAGCGGAGAGATCAGTCTGTCCGATGATTACGGCAAGGCGTTCGTTTTGAAGATTGAGCGGCCGTGACAGCCTCAACCCGATGGGCTGATTGCCGTCCACCCACGCATCGTTCCCGAAATCCGCCGTGATGACGAGTGGCTCAGGTCCAGCCGACGAATCCGACGCCGGCGTCTGTGCGGCGCTTGTGAACGGGAGCATCATCGCGGCGATCAGCAGAGCGCGCCTTCTTATAGTAGTGACCAGCATCGTGCCGACTCCCTGAACGAGGTTCGTCTCTCCGTGTCGCTCACACATCGCACTGCGCAATTGCTCTCCATCACGGATCATCCGGCTGGTAAGGGAAGAGCGAATACCGTCTGGATTCGCTCGCACCGGTCGCGGAGCCCGGTGCGATCATTGACCAGCGAATAGCCTGAGGTCGCGCAGCTGACTGGTTTTATCCCTCTCGCTCCGGGCGGCTTGCCTACACCGGGGATTTCTGTCGGACCGCACGCGTCCGCGCCGCGCCGTACGTCGTAGGTCGCGAAGTCCTTGTCACTGCACGTGGTGACGACCCAGCTCACGACTTCGCGGCGGCAGCGGAGCACTTTCGCTTCGGCATCCCAGACGGCCCTGTACTCGTCCGGACACCGGACACCGCGGGCCGGACTTTTTTCCTGAGTCGGCGCCTGCGCAGTGAGCCACCCGGTGAACGCCATGAATGCGAGGAGCGAAAGAGTTCGGATTGTTACGGCGTATGTCACCATACTGTTGTTTGCGTTTTTGTCCGGCTGTAGATTGGGCAGCCTTACGGGACCAAAACTCAACGGGCAGCGTTTACGCGGTGTCGCTTTCAGAGGTTCGAGGCCGCGATTTGCGTTTGTTCGCCGTCATTCACCGCTTTTTTTAAGCGATGTACTCGTTTCGCACGCTCGGGTCGCTCGAATTGCGGTCAGATTCGGGCGAAGCAATCACCGGTGTAGTCTCGGCCCAGAAGCTCGTTGCGCTGCTGGCATATCTCGCTGTTGCCCGGCCTCACGGATTTCACCGGCGCGACACGGTTGTCGGTTTGTTGTGGCCGGATCTAACCCAGGAGCGCGCCCGCGCCGCTCTGCGGCACAGCGTCTATAGGATCCGGACCCTGCTCGGGTCTGATGCGGTCGTGAGCCGCGGCGACGAAGACCTTGGAATCAATCCGGCCATCCTCACCTGCGATGCGCAAAAGTTCGACGAGCTCATAGAGCGTGGCTCGCCCGGCGAGGCACTCGATCTCTACGAAGGCGATCTGCTGCCAGGATTCTTTCTTCGCGGCGCGCCGGAATACGAGCGCTGGCTCGACGGTGAGCGCACTCGACTCAAGACGACGGCGTCAAAAGCTGCGTGCAGGCTTGCAGTCGAGCTGGCATCGTCGGGGAGAAATGAAGACGCTGCACGACGAGCAAGGCAGGCTCTCTGGATCTCGCCCGATGACGAACAGGTGCTTCGAACTGCGATCAGCGTCCTTGCCCAGACCGGCGATGTCTCGGGTGCGATGCGCGAGTACGATGCATTCGCGAAACGATTAAAGGAGGATTACGGGAGCTCACCAGGCAGCGAGACACAGGCAGTCGCAGCGAGGATTCGTCAGAGAGAAGAGTCTCCTGCCGCAATGGAGTTCGCCGCTCCGAAAGCCGCATCACGTGCCACAGAGTCGCTCAATGTCAGCAACAGGATGCGTTCGCCCAAGTGGTGGGCGACTGTCGGTGTGCTTGCCACGCTCGTAATCGCGATGAGCGCGTACGGTCTCAACAGGCTGCGCGACGATTCAACGGGTGCGGAGCCCTCGATTGCAGTTCTCCCGTTCGATGTACGCGGCTCGCGTGAGCTCGACTACCTCCGCGAGGGGATGAGCGATCTATTGAGTATCGGGGTCGACGGAGCGGGCGGTCTTCACAGCGCAGATCCGCGCGCGGTTATAGCGCGCGTTCGCAGTGCTGATGATCCGCATATCGACTCGGATGAAGCACGACAAATCGCGCGTGAAGTCGGAGCGCAGCTGTACATCACGGGCAGCGTCATCGAAGTTGGCGGACAGATCAGGATCACCGCCGAGCTTCGCGATCGCAGCGGGCGAGTGCAGGCGAGATCCGAAACCGGACCCGCCGGAAAGGACAAGCTGTTCGATCTCGTCGATGAGATATCTCGCGATCTTCTCGCAGGTGCAGATCGTGGATCACCCACTCTTGTAGGTCTTGCCGCGAGAACGACACGATCACTTCCCGCATTGCGATCCTATCTGGAGGGAGAGCGTGAGCTCAGGGCAGGACGACATGTCTCGGCCCTCGATGCATTCCGCGAAGCCGTCGCTAATGATTCGACATTTGCGCTCGCGTATTACCGTCTTTCATCTGCAGGCAGGTGGACTACAGAGTATAACCTTGCCGAAGAAGCAACGGACAAGGCTGTGCGCTATGATGAATCCCTTCCGCCTTATGCCCGCAGGCTTCTGGATGCAGCAACTGCGATGCGTGACGGCAATTACGCCCGATCCGAAAGTCTGTACGTTGCCAGCACACGCAGCCGGCCGGGTGATGCCGAGACCTGGTTTGGACTTGGCGATCTCTACTATCACTACAACGCTCTTCGCGGACGCTCCAAGCGCGAAGCACGGAAACCATTCGAGCGCGCACTCTCGCTCGATCCAGGTGATGGCGAATCAAGAGTTCATCTGCTCGAGCTGGCTGCATGGGAAGGTCGTGTCAGCGAAGTCGATTCACTGCTATCGGGGCTGCCAGCGGGAAGTGATTTTGGCGCAAAGTGGCCGATCATTCGTGCGTTGATCACTGGCGACCGTGAGGCTGAGGCGCGATCGCTCGCAAACCTTCGCGAAGGCGACGAACGCTCGATTGTACTCATGGTAATTCATTCGACGAGTGCATTCCCGAGTAATCTCCCCGGAGCGATGCGCGTTACAGGAATGCTCACTGATCCCGCGCGCACGCCGGCGCGAAGAGCATACGGTTTCAATCTGCGGGCACAGGTGCAGCTTGCGCGTGGACGATGGTCCGACGCAAAGCCGGATCTCACTGCAATGGCCGCGATAGAGCCGGCCGCAGCTATCGAATACGGCGCAATCTTCTCGTTGTCGCCGGCTGCTGCAATAAAGGCACGCGACCTTACCGCACTTCGCTCAGCGCTTCGCAGCTGGGATGCAGCACCAACACCGCCAAGTGCGAGTCCAGTGTTCGGCATTCATAATGGGTTCCATTCGCAGCTGCGCTATTACGTTCTCGGGCTCGTCAATGTGAAGCTCGGCGATACTGCTGCAGCAAAACTGTACGCCGACTCACTTGTTGCGGCGCCTGCGGACACATTGAAATCACTTCTGGCGGGCAACCTCGCACACGCCGTTATGTCGCGCGTGATTGCTGCACGTGGGGACGTGAATGGCGCGCTCGCCGAGATGGGTCAGCCGTGGATCGACCCTCGCACGCATCGATCGCATTATTCATCCATCCTCGCACAGGTAGCCGACAGATATTATCGCGCGGAGCTGCTTCAGAAAGCGGGACGGTTTGCTGAGGCGCTCGATGCTTACAGTGCTGCCACGGATTATTCGCTCGACGGCTTGATGTATCTGCCCTTTTCGCACTTGAGGCGCGGCGACATATACCTGCAGATGGGCGACCGTGCTCAT
This sequence comes from Gemmatimonadaceae bacterium, assembly GCA_036377755.1. Classification (GTDB taxonomy): domain Bacteria; phylum Gemmatimonadota; class Gemmatimonadetes; order Gemmatimonadales; family Gemmatimonadaceae; genus UBA4720. Next base: position 10,716 of record DASUXX010000154.1, on the reverse strand, counting down.
GCGATCGAGCACTACAGGAAATTCGTCGCGCTGTGGAAGGACTGCGATCCAGCGTTGCGCCCGCTGCGTGACGCAGCAGCTAAAAAACTCGCGCAGCTCGGCGGCTAGGGCAGTTACGCCGCTGAGGACACCTCCTCGGGCGGATTCATTGCATACGGATTGAAGGCGTTCTCACTCTTGGCGACAACGACCGTCGCAACGCCATTTCCAATCACGTTCGTTATTGCTCGAGCTTCACTCATGAAGCGGTCAACGCCGAGCAGGAGCGCCATTCCCTCGACTGGGACGACTTTGGTAGCCGCAAGTGTGCTCGCGAGAACGATAAATCCAGAGCCTGTAACGCCGGCTGCACCTTTGGATGTCACCATGAGAACTGCAAGAAGTGAAAGCTGCTGCGCGATCGACAGTTGAATGCCATATGCCTGTGCGATGAAGATCGCCGCCATCGACAGATAGATCGACGTTCCGTCGAGGTTGAATGAATAGCCAGCCGGAATGACGAGCCCCACAACGCTCCGATCGCATCCATACCGCTCCATCTTCGCCAGCATCCTCGGCAGTGCTGCTTCCGAGCTCGATGTGCCAAGCACGATCAGAATCTCATCCTTGATGTACTTGAGGAGATTCCAGAGCGAGAATCCGTAGAACCTGGCGATGAGGTTCAACACAACGAAAATGAAGATCGCCATCGTCAGATAGACATCAGCCATTACACGCGCGAGCGGAATGAGTGCCTTGAGCCCGAAGTTTCCGATCGTATAGGCCATCGCTCCGAATGCACCGAGTGGTGCGACTCGCATGATCATCGCTGTAAGACGAAAGAAAACCGCGGAGAGCCTGTTGATTCCCGTGAGTATCGGTGCGCCGGCTTCACCGACGGCGAGCAGCGCTATGCCGAACATCAGCGAGAAGAAAACAATCTGGAGTATCTCGCCGTTGGCAAACGCGCCGATGATACTCGATGGCACCACGTGCGTGAGAATCTCCACAAAACCAAGCTGCGCACCCGACTGTGTGTATTTGGTGATGTCACCGCTGGCTTTTGAAATGTCGATCCCTGCGCCGGGTCGCGTGATGTTGACGACGATCAGACCTATTGCCAGGGCGAGCGTACTCACGATCTCGAAATAGATGAGCGCCTTCGCGCCGACTCGGCCCACCTTCTTCATGTCCTGCATGCTCGCAACGCCGCTTACAATCGTGAGGAAGATGATTGGTGCAATCACCATCTTGACCAGATTGATGAATGTGTCGCCAACAGGCTTGAGGGATTTCCCGACCGATGGAGCAAGAGCTCCAAGAAGAATTCCGAGACTTATTGCGACCAGAACCTGAACCGTGAGATTCTGGCGCAGTCGCATGCGGACTGAGCGCTGCTCGATGATGTCTGTGAGATCCTGGTGATTCATGCGGGCATTAGAATGCCACCGCAGATACCGTTACTGCAAACTTTACCTCGGCGAGCCCGGCTGCGGCGGCCCTGCGGTAATCGCAAGCGCAAAACGCTCGGACTGGCGCGGGCTTTGGCCGAGATAGACGGCAATCAGGTTTGCGGATCGCACCACAGTTGGAGTCGACGGCCATTGTGATGGAGTGCCTGCTGGTGTCGCGGTCAGAGTGTCCAGGCCCGCAATGTCTTTTGCAGCGGCTGCTTCATTCTTGTAGAAGAATGCCTCCAGTCGTGAGGAGCCAAGCGCATAGGCAACCGGCTTTACACTGAAGCCATTCCGTTCGACAGCATCATCGAGCCGCTTCACGACAAATCCCGATTGTTTGAGCCTTCGCTCGAGACTGCATGCCTCCCACTGTCCTGTATGCTCGCATCCCGGAACACCTGAGCTCACCGGCGCGGGAGGAACGCGCGCCGAACCCGGAGCAACTGTGATAGTGCTGTCAGGTGACGGCGTTTTTTCCCTGCTGCACGCGAGGAAAACAAACGCGCACAGCGAAAGAACTTTTCTGTTCATTGAGCGGGTCGCCGGGTGCTTGGATAATCGACGATGTTTTCCCACTCGTTCGCATCTGATCGTGCGACGACTGCTACAACCGGATCGGTATCGCTCATGTTGCACACTTCGTGAGGAATGCCGGGCTCGATGAAAATGAAATCGCCCGCCGTATTCTCCACGCTTTTTGTCAGCCCCTCTCCGTATTCATGACGCACGTTGCCTTCGAGAATGTAGAGCATCACCTCGAAATCAACGTGGATGTGTGCATATGCAACTCCACCGGGCGGAATCGTTGCGACGTTCATCGAGAGCTTTCGAGCACCGACATTTTTCCCGGAAAGACCAGTCTTGTAACGGATCCCGTTCCAGCCTCGACTGGTTCCCGAACCGCGGATAACGAGAATTCCATCGTCGCCTTCGACTGCTGCCTTTAGATCTGATGATTCAAATGTCATTGCATTATCAGCTTTCTGAGAAATCCACTCTCCGTTGTCACTCCAGACGCCCGAGGAATGCCGAGGAGCTCGGTAACCAGTGAATAAACGTGAATGTTCTCGAATGGGGCAATTGTACGACCCCGCTTGATGCCAGGTCCCATCGCAAGGAATAGCGCGCGCATCGATGGCAAGGCGTTGTCATACCCATGCTGCCCGAACGAATTTCTGGGAGGACGTCTCCCGAGCTGCCAATGTTCATCCATAATCACTACGACGTCACCGATTCGCGGATCTGATCGATAGTGAAAACGCTCCGGCACTTCACCGCGAAGGTATGCGCGACCGTGCCCGAGATGTCTGTTCAATGAATCGCGCAGTGTTCGAACCCGAGCTTCGCCACCGGAGATATGAAAGTTCGCCACCGGACCAACATCGGCGATCATGACACCCATCGTATCGATCATCGTCCTGACATCGAGATACCGATCCGCTGATACTTCGGTCATGCCGTGATCTGCCACGAGAATGACGTATGTGTCCATCGCGATGGGCAACCGCGCAATTCCGTCGAGCATCACTCCGATTGCAGAATCAACTCTTGCGATCGCTGCGAGAATGTGCGGGTCGCCCGCTGGAAAGTTGTGACCCGCGTGATCGACATCGGGGATGTAGACCGTGATCAGGTGTGGGCGCTTTTCAGCCGGCAACGCGAGCCACAGAAGCACTGAATCCGCACGCTCACGCGCTGTAGTCGCGTCCTTATATGATGTGTATCGCGATGGGCGAACATTGTCGATTGCCGCGTCACTTCCCGGCCAGTCCAGTGATGCGGCTCGCACCCCATGCTTTTCAGCATCCACCCAGAGCGGCTCAGCCCGATACCAGGTTCCATCGAATTTGGATGCAGAGTCGAGCGCATATAGAGCCTTGCGCGCAGGATCCCAGAATCTGTTGCCGACGATTCCATGCTGTGAGGGATAAACTCCAGTTACCAGCGAGAGGTGATTCGGGAAAGTCTTGGAGGGGAATGACGGGATCATGCCGATGGATCTCACTCCCTGGCGCGCAACGCGTAACAGATTCGGTGCGGGATAGCGGTCGAGGTAGTCAGCGCGAAAGCCGTCGATGGACACCAGAATGACGTATGGCTTTTTCAGAACGTCTGCTGGAGCTTGCTGCGTCGACCGGCACGCGGCGGAGACTAGGAGCAGGGCGGCGGCTGAGTATCGCAAGCTGCAAAGGTCTTCATTCGGCCGTCGCCCGCAAGGGTCTACTTCATCACCCTAGTCGAAACTGTGTCTGGGTATCACTATATGGCCAATCAAACCAGGGACCGGGACCCAATGCTGACAGGAATTCGTATGAAGCGGCGCATTACGAACGTTGCAGGTGCTGCAGCAATCATCGTATTAGGCGGCGGCTGCCTCGATGTGAATGACGATCCGGGAAAGGTCGCCGTGCTTGCAGTCGTGAGCGGCAGCCAGCAGAACGTTGAGGTGGGTAAGGCTGCGGCTCAACCTCTCGTCGTGCGCGCATACAACAACTCTGCCCTGGGGCTGGAGGGAAAAGAGATCGAATGGACGGCGAGCGCTGGAACAATCAGCGCATCACGCACCACCACCGACGACACTGGCGCCTCGCAGGTGACTTACACCGCGCCAAACTTGTCGGGTACCGCGCAAGTGCGTGCAACATCGGACGGCATAACCGTCACCTTCACGCTCACCATCGTCGCGGCCTCGGGCTGACGCCCAAGGCCGGGGGACGTCGAGCTATATAGTTGCTGCGGCCTGACCTCCATCGGAGGTCAGCCCCTCCTCACGTACAGCTGTCTTGGTTTCCTGCACTACGCGCTCAGCTACATGCTGAGCTTTTTCACCAGCTTCCCGCGCAACTTCGGTCACCTTGTCGACCACGCGTTCACCGACGTCTCCCATGAGACGACTTTCGGAGCGGGTAGCAGGAGCGATCAGGCCAGCCACTGCACCGAGCGCAAACACGCCAACTGCGAGTGCGATCGGATTATCCTGATATGCGCCGCGAACATTGTCGATCTGCGGACTCGCAGCGCCTGTCACGGCCTGCTGTGCACTGCCCGCGATGTCACCCACTTTTTCCCGCGCCTTATCTATTGTGCTCGGACCGTTCGCGGGACGTGATGAGCTGCCACTTCCCATGAACAACCACGCGAGACCCACTCCCGCGATCACCGCTGGAACAGGATTGTCCTTGATCTTCTGCACAATTCCATCACTCGCACTATTGAGTCGCTCGCCTGCGTTACGCGCCATGTCCTCCACCCTCCCGATTGTCGCTTCCCGAATTCCTTCCTTTATCTCCTGCTTGATGTTGTGCGGATTGAGCCGCTCGCCGATCTCATCGAGATCGTGAGTGATCCGCTCGCGCGTTTCGACGATGCCTGCGCGAATTGCTTCCGATGGCGCGCTCATAACGTCTCTCGTCCGAACTGGCGCGTGTAGTTGATATTGGTTTCATCGTCTCCCGCAGCACTCGCTGGCTCGCGGAATCCGCTCAACGATGCTTCGCGATCACCGGTCCATGTGGATCCTTGCGGTACGAGCGATCGATTGTGCGGAATGGTTCCGCCGCTTGTGCCAGCGCCTTGTGAAGATTTCACGAGTCGCGACGCGAGGAAGCCAAGCACGAACGCTCCTCCGAGAAATACAGCAGGCTGGCGCCGCGCAAAGCTCTCAGCGTTGCGGACGATGTCATCTGTGTCGGTAGTGCGCAGATAGTCAGACGCGCGACGGATCTGGTTTCCAAAATTCTCCACGTAATCGACCGGCGCATCGCCGCCCTGTGACCTGAGCTGCTGCGCAGAATTGGTCAGAGCCTGCGCTACACTTCCAAGCGCGTCCGCCGCGCGGGTCTTGGTAGTGTCAGCGCGTGTTCGCAGCTCCTCGGAAACTTTGCGGGTTGCATCAGATGCTGCCTGCCGCGCCTTCCCGGTTGCCTGATCGATTGTGCTGCTCGACTGAGACATGCTGTCCTGAGTCGCAGTGTCATTGAGCTCCATGCTTCATCCCTCTCTGCTGTGATTGTGTGACGATGGCGCAGACGTGATCTCGTCCTTGAGATCGGTGATCTCCCGCTTTGCCCATGACTTGTCTTCGTTGAGCGTAGCGATTGTTTCCTTTGGAGTGATCTTGTCAGGACGCATCGAGCTCATCGCACCTTTCGCAGCAACCGCTGCAACAATGACTTCAACGACGCCGACCACGAGCGCCACTGTTCCATAACGCCCGGTCGCTCCGCCAATCGCCACGATCAGGAATGCAGTCAGCGCGAGAAAGCCCGCCATTCCAAACATCCAGGCGACCAGAAACTTCGTCAGGCCTTTCGCGATATTCGCGGCGGATTCCTTTACTTCCGCCTTTGCCAGGGCAATCTCCTGGCTTATCAGGTCACCCGTGTCACTGCTCAGACGCTTGAGCAGCTCTCCGAGCGATGAATCATCCTGTCGGGCTCCGTATTCATTTTCCCACGGCGCGAGCCCATCGCCATTTGTAGAGTACCGCGACTGCGTTGCCATCCCTCCTCCTGTGATACAGCATCAGTCCGCACAGGAGCGGCATGATCTGCACCGACAGGAGAGAGATGGCCTGAATGATCGCGGTCTTTTTTTATTTCGCGTCGATTGCTTTTCTGGTCCAGTCGCGCACCGTCGACATCTCGAATGCGTATTCCTCAGACAGTGGCTGCACGTCCTCATCGAGCTTCGCTACACCGAGCATCAATCCCGCGAAAGTTTTTTCGAAGGGATTGTCCGACATTTTCCACTGAGCTTCGAGTGCTTCCTGCGGAACCGCAGTCACAGTCAACGGCTGTCCCATCGCTTCTTCGAACATCTTCACTGCCTCACGCTGGCTGATTGCCTGCGGTCCACTGAATACGATGGTCTTGTTCCGCGCTGAAGGCTGAGTCGCGGCGCGTACTGCCACCTCCGCAACATCATGGAGCGACACGTAGGGCACCCTGCCCTCCCCGCTTCCAAAAACCTTTACCTGGCCGCTCCGCGGATCCCCGAACAGCATCGGCCCAAGCCAGATCTCCATGAAAGGCGGAGGCTGGAGGATCGTGTAGTCGATCCCGCCTTGCTTGAGATGGTTCTCGACTTTCTTCTTTGCATCGGTGAGCGGCGTGTCGGGAAATCGCGACGCGTCGAACGAGACGAACACGAAATGATCCGCACCTGCTTTCTTCGCGGCTTCGATGAGCGAAATGGTTCCCGCAGCGTCCGTGTCCTGAAATGAATCACCGGCCTGCGGAGTCGTAATGGTGGACACTGTGGATATCACGGTCTTCACGCCCTGACATGCGCCTTCGAGCGACGCAGCGTCCCGCAGGTTGCCGGTGAATGGCGCAGCCCCGAGATTCCTGAGCGCCTGGATTTTCCCGGGGTCGGAAGTTGCGCGCACCAGCCCGCGCACCTCTTTACCCTTTTCGCGAAGGCGGCGTACAATCTCCGCGCCGAGACGTCCGGTTGCACCAGCGACGAGTATCATGAGAGCCTCCGACTCTTTTGGTGAACGGCGATTTTGATAATGTTGGCGGTCACATGAGACCGCAAGCTTTCAACCGCGAGGATGGGACAGTGACTGATAACCGTACCGCACGGATTTTTCTGACCGTGCTCCTTTCTCTCTCGGCCGCCTTTTGTAAAAGCGAAACGAAGCCTGCCGCACAGCCCATCGATACGGCGTTTGCAGCGCTTCAGGATCGCGGCCGCATGGCGATGGGTGTCGATCAGTACACATCAACCCATCATTTCGAGGCCACCGATCAAGGCGGACGCATCGAGCTCCAGCGCGACTCCGTCGACTCACTCGGCGTCGCCCAGATTCGCGCTCACCTCAAGCTGATCCAGCACGCATTCCAGGCAGGCGATTTTTCCACGCCCGCGTTCGTTCACATGCGTGACATGCCCGGCACTGCCGTTATGAAAGAAAAGCGCGACGCGATCGAGTACAGCTACGCCGATCTGCCGCGCGGAGGCGAAGTTCGAATACGCACCGCCGACCCCGCCGCTCTAGCCGCAATCAGGCAGTTCATGGACGCGCAGAATATGGATCACCGCGCACACTAGGCCGCGACTTTCGTTGAGCCTTCGATGAATCGCTGCCGACGCTGACCGAATCCTCGAGCGTATCCCGAGGAGGAGGCGTCGGCTCGCGTACGGGCGGTGTCGGCTCGCGCACCGGTGGTCGCGGTGAAGGCGGTGCAGTCTGCACCGGCGGCCTCACTTCCGGCGGTACGATGACAGGCGGTCTCACAGCAACCGTGTCGTCATCATCGCTGATCTCTGTCGCCGTGTCGACCATCGACATGTCGGCAAGATCGGGATCGACTATGGTGTCAACGCGATAGCTGTCGTCAAATTCCGGCATCGCCATGGAATCGGTATACATTCCCGGTTCCATGTAGATCGAAAGAACCTGCGATCCATCGTAGAACCCACCGCACGGATCACGAGGCTCTGTTCCTTGAAGGAACGCTTCGATCACGCTCGGCCCACATCCCTGCTGCCAGGCGCGTCCCGTTGCTGCTTCGACTTCGACGATCGAAACTCCCGGCGGTGCTGCAAGGTCTCCCTTCTGATGTTGAACGCGGGACATGAACCATCCCCAAAGCGGAATCGCTGCTTCGCCCGATGACATTCGGAGCGGTGTCCCATCGTCGAATCCAACCCAGACTGCCGTGAGCAGATCAGGCGTGTACCCGACGAACCACGCATCGCGATAGTTGCTTGTCGTTCCTGTCTTTCCAGCGACGTAACTCAAGCCATACTGATTCAACCCGGCGGCCGTTCCGCGAATCACGACGCCGCGCATCAGCGCGTGAATTACGTATGCCACCGCAGGATCCATCGCTGCCCTGCGATCGACTTCATACCGATAGATCTCGTCACCATCTGCTTCTGTTACGCTCTCTATCAAATGAGGCTCTGATCTCGCGCCGAGATTCGGGAACACGGAGTACGCGGCGACTAGATCGCGCATCGTTATGTCGTCGACGCCAAGCGCAATTGCAGGTGTCGACGAGAGCTCTCCTTCGATTCCGACTTCGTGCCACACGTTCTGCACATTGTCGACGCCAACATCGTTGGCAACGCGAACTGCCGGCACATTGAGAGATTTTTCGAATGCTTCGCGCACTGTGACCGGACCGCGGAACATGCCATCGTAGTTTTTCGGATCCCATGTGCGATTGCGCGCGAGCTGGATCTTGAACGGCTCGTCCTGAACAATGGTCGCGGGCGTAATACGCCGTGATGCTATTGCAGCTGCATAAGTAAATGGCTTCGCCGCTGAGCCGGGCTGTCTCTTCATTCGTCGCGTACGATCGAACTGCGACCGCGAAAAATCGGAGCCGCCAACGAGCGCGCGAATACCTCCAGTTCCTGGTTCGACACTAAGCAATGCTGCCTGAAGCGGTTTCTTTCTACGCAGATATCCATGAGCCTTGCGCAGATTCGCCGTACCCGTTCTCACCGCACGCTCGGCCGTGACCTGCATCTGCGCGTCGACAGCGGTGCGGATCTTCAGCCCGCCCGCAGCAAGTTCACGCGTTCCGATCCGGTCGATGAATTCCTGTCGCAATGCGGCAAGCAGGTATGGATGCGGACGCGACCGTCGCGTACCCGGATCGAATTCCGCGCTCGCTGCAACTGCGCGATCGTGTTCCGATTGGTCGATCCATTTTTTCTCGAGCATCACATTGAGCACAGCGTCCCGCCGCTGCTTTGCGATGCGTGAGCGCTCGTCGGGATTGTCGCGATTCGGCGCGCGAATGATGCCCGCTATCAGTGCAGCTTCTGCAACTGTCAGCTTTGCCGGAGTTTTACCGAAGTAGACTCTCGCACCTTCACCGAGGCCGCGTACTTCCCGCCCGTCGCGATGCCCGAGGTAGACTTCATTCAGGTAAGCTTCGAGAATTTCATCCTTCGAAAGACGCGCTTCGATCATGAGCGCGAGCCCCATCTCGACGAACTTTCGAGAGAGAGTTCGCCGATTTGACAGAAACCGCATCTTTGCCAGCTGCTGAGTGATGGTGCTGCCACCTTCTTCAACACCACCAGCAACAACGTTCGTCACTGCAGCACGGCCAAGTCCGATCGGATCCAATCCGATGTGGCTGCGAAACCGTGAATCCTCAGCAGCAAGAAATGCATTCGGCACGTAGTCAGGCAGATCGCTGAGCGTCACAGGCTCGGCAACGCGCCATTCACTGCCATACAGCGCAACGATGGTCTTGCCATTGCGATCGAGAATCTCTGTCGGGGACCGCCAGGAGCCGGGCGTGAGCTCGGTGAACACCCTGTATCCGTACCACCCAAAAACGCTGGCGGCTAATCCTGTGAAGAGGAGAAAGCCGGCAACGACTACGAGTGCGAGTTTTGTTCGCATACAGCCTTAAATGGCAAGAACAACGCCTCTATTTTACCTCGGCCTGGTTCTGATTTTCTTTTTACAATTGCCTGGATTGAAACAGCAGCACTCCAACCTCATAGTCGAAGAAGGACGCGACCCGAGCCGGCTGATCATTGCGTTCACTGGCTTTCACGGCGGGTTGAACGTTCCGGTTTTCGACTTCATCGGCGCGACGGGTATGACGAGCGCAAGCCGCATTCTCCTGCGCGACCAGCACCAGGTTCTCTATCTGAAAGGCTGCCGGCCGGAGGAGCCGAGTTTTGCAAAACTTCTCGCGAGGCTCGAGCGGGAAATCCGTGCACTCGGCGCGCGCCATGTGACATGCGTTGGAACTTCAGGCGGTGGATTCGCGGCGATTCTCTTCGGGCACCTGCTTGGAGTCGATCGAGTTCACGCTTTTGCACCAACTATTCTTGGATCGGTTGCCCTGTCGATTCGCCATGGCGACTGGCCTAACGTTCTACAACGCTCAGCTCCGCGGCATCTGCTGCTCGAGCTCACGCATCCGTGGCTCTGGAAGTATCTGGATCTGCCAACGCTGATGAAGGAATGGAACGGCAGGACCGAATTCACTATTCACGTGTGCAGGGAGCGGGCAGACGACATGACGCGCGTCGAAAGGTTGCGCGGGATTCCTCACGTGTCGATAGAGGCTCACCCATGCAGTACGCATCAGGTTGCAAAGTATCTCGTTCGCAGCGGCCGTCTCATCGACATATTCGAGAGTTCCTGAACGCCTGTCGACAAATCGCGGTATCGGATGTGCAGCGGGGCACGTCGATACGCGGACCTCAACTCACGGAGACTGACAACAGATGCGCCTTACAAAAGTTCTGACGCTCTCAGCTGCGTTGTCATGCGTGACAGCGTGCAGCAAAA
>DASUXX010000153.1:0-14606 GCA_036377755.1 Gemmatimonadaceae bacterium | reverse complement strand
TGTCGCAGTGATGCATGCGTGCGGACACGATGCGCATATGGCGGCGTTCATCGGGACCGCACGGATCATGGCCGGCGATAAGAAGAAATGGAACGGGACTCTTATACTCGTCGGACAACCCGCTGAAGAAACGGGCGCCGGCGCGCGTGCAATGATTGCCGATGGTCTCTTCACGAAATTCCCAAAGCCGCAATACGCAATCGCAGTCCATGACGATGCTCGGCGTGTTGCGGGCGAGATCGGCTATCACGTTGGTCCGATCCTCACCAACGCGGATGCGCTCGACATCACGATATTCGGCCGCGGTGGGCACGGAGCACGGCCCGAGGCAACCATCGATCCGGTTGTGATTGCCGCGCGCACGGTTCTCGCGCTCCAGACAATTGTGTCGAGGGAGCTTTCACCGTTCGATCCGGCCGTTGTAACGGTCGGCTCGATTCACGGAGGCACAAGACACAACATCATTCCCGATGAAGTTGTTCTTCAACTGACCGTGCGGTCATTCACTGATCCGGTGAGACAGCATCTCCTCAATTCGATTGCGCGAATCGTAAAAGCAGAAGCATCAGCTGCAGGCGCGGATCGCGAGCCGACAATCGAGCGGACGCCGACAGCAGAAGCGCTCTATAATGATTCGACCCTTACACGCCGGGTTTCTGCCGCGTTGACGAGAGAATTCGGAAAGAGAGTCGTCGATGTTCCGCCTGAAATGGCAGCAGAAGATTTCTCGGCATACTCGCTCGAGGGAGTGCCGACTCTCATGATGCGCATTGGCGCAGTCCCGGCCGCGAAGTATCAGGCGTCACTTACTTCGGCTGTTCCATTACCTGCACTGCATTCACCGCTGTTCGCTCCCGATCCAGAGCTCACTATCAAGTCCGCAATGATGGCTGAGGTCGTCGCACTTCGTGAGCTCATGCCTGCACGCAAGTGAAGATTTGATCCTTATGCTATATTCGAGACAGGAAACAAGGAGGCAGGCGATGCGAAGATTACTGGTGTTGGCGGCTGCGTTGGGCATTGCTGCGTGCAATTCAGGTGGCTCGACGTCGCCCGATGTCAACGTGATCAATGTTCGTGTGGTCGATGACGCGGGTGAAGGAGTTGTTCGCATGCCGGTGTATGCTGTCACATCGAGTGGCGAGACACTGAAAGGCGTGACGCGCCGCGACGGAACAGTGCGACTCGCCGTGTCTGGCGCGGGTACGTACCAGCTGTCTGTGATTCCGCGCGATGGCTACATCAAAGCGATCGATCCCCTGACCCGAACCGTGTCGGTCGACGCAATGACCGCCGCCAGTGTTCAGTTCCAGGTATATCGTATAGGGGTATCCACCGGCGAGCGTCCGTTCGAACCGGTCTGGTGGTAGATCCTGGCAATTGAAACGACGCCGGCTGAATTCAGCCGGCGTTTTTATTTGCTTATCATTCTGTCGATGACACTCGAAGCCGACCTTGCCAGGATGATGTCTGTCGCCGCTGAAGAATCTGACGCTGAGATTATCGAAGCCGAAGCGAGGATTCGTTCCGCTCAACTGAGTGGTGATATTGCAGAGCTCGATGCATTAATAGCGGATGAGATTCTATTCACGGGACCAACAGGAGAGCTCGGCACCAAGGCTCAGGATCTCGACGCGTATCGGTCAGGAGCTGTGCGGTTTGTGGAGCATGAGCCGGAGGAGCTGAAGATGTTGAGTGTCAGCGATGATGTGATGGTCTCCGCACTGCGTGCGCGGCTCGCGGTGGAAGCAGGTGGTGCTGTTGTGCGAGGTCTTTATCGTTACACGCGTGTATGGGTGCGTGCAGCGGATGGGAAGTGGAGAGTTTCAGGTGGTCACGTGAGTGAAGTGCCGGCAATACTATAAGCAGGGCTCAAACGACGGAGAGAACGTGGACGAGAAAACGCTTTTCATGAATTTCTGGAACCAGGAAGCAAAGACGACATCGAAAGTCCTGTCGAGAATTCCTGAGGGATCTGATTACAAGCCGGATCCGGCTTCACGCACTGCGAAAGACATCGCGTGGCAGGTAGTGTGTGAGGAGAAAATGCTGGCTGAGGCGATGGAAAACGGCAAAGCTGACTGGAATCCGCCTGCGATGCCTGCGACGATGAAGGAAGTGGCGGATGAATACGACCGCCAGAGCAAGGAGATTTCAGAGCGGTTCATGAATCTTCCGCAGGAGAGATGGGACGGCGAGATCGAGTTCTTCGGTCACAAGAGATCGACTTCATCGATGGCCTGGAGTTTCCTGTTCGACATCATTCACCATCGCGGCCAGATCTCGACGTATCTCCGTCCCATGGGCGCCAAGGTTCCGCAGATTTACGGACCGAGCCACGACGAACCGATGATGTAAACCGGTGTAATACCGGCAATGTCGTTTCAGCCATATCGTATGACGAAAGCGTATCTGATAGCATGTGTATCAATGGCCGCGCTCTTATCGCCAGCGCGATCCGGAAGCCAGAGCCAGACAACAGTCCCGCGTGGATGGAATGTTGTCTTCTATGACAGGACCAAGTACCAGGGAAACCAGAAGACTCTAAAGTCTGCAGTATCTACTGTCGATCCTGGCTGGGCGAGACGCGTGAAGAGCGCCGTCATCATTGGCCAGTGGGAGCTGTGTACCGGCGTGAACTTCACCGGCGAATGCCTGGACCTTCGCTCGAGTGTCGCTGACCTCAAGGCGTATGGATTCTCCGGTCCCGTGAAGTCAATTCGGCCTATCGGCTTTACGCCAAAAAAGAAGAACTAGGGTTTCTTAAGCCAGTCCTCGATGTTCGTGGATGCGGCGCGCACGACGTCACGCTCGTCGAGTCGCGCGCGCCGCAGCATGCTCATCTCGAGAAGCAGCGCCTGTCCGGGGCGATAGTCGCCGCGTGGAATCGCGATATCGGTTCCTGCCATGATTGGAATTCCTGCGCGACACATGCGTCCTGTGAGCTCCATCAGGAATGGCATTGCTCTCATTCTGTCGCTTCGCGCATTTGGATCTTTCGGCAGGCTGATGTTCGCACTGTAGAAGGCGAGAGTCGGCGTGAAGTACGTCCCTGACTTTTTCAGCTGCGCGATTGCAGAATCGCCTGCGGCCGACTTCCACCACGCCATTGCCTCCTGAGGCGTCTTCACGTAGCCGGCATAGATAGGACTTGCGAGCATCGATTCGGCAGCGTGCTCGATGCTTGCGGCACCTGAATCGGCGGCAACCCAAGCCGGGACGCCGCGGGGGATATGGCTCGCAACTTTGAGATGATGCGCTTTTGCTGTGCGCAGGATCGCAAAGTAGACGGGTGGTGAAAGTCCGTTGTGAGTCTTGATGAAATCGACTCCGCGTTTTGCGAGCGAGTCGACCGCATGTACTGCTTCTGCTTCAGTCCGGATCACCCATCGGTTGATTGAATCTTCCTTGGGACCGTCGAGAATTACACCTGCTGTGTATATCCGCGGACCTTTGCGTTTTCCTTCAGAGATCTCTTTTCGCCACGAAAGGATCTCTTCGAGTTTGTTCGCTCCGAGATCGCGAACTGCGACGACATTATATGCAGCAAGGCTGTCGAGAGCGGCTGGTCCATAAAACGAGAGGTGCGTGTGTGCATCCCAGTATCCCTTCTTCCGTGCCGCGGCACCATGCTCATCGATGGCGAGGTCGAGATCGATCTGATCTGATCGCGTATTCGTTGCATACGCAGCGAAGGCTGCGAGGTAGAACATTCTTTCGATCGGAGCGGCGAAAGTTGCGCGAAGTGTTGTGGATTCGTGCGGTCCGAGCGTAATGTGCGGAATCGTAAGCGGACAGCGAACAAACCAGTCACTGTGTGCGCGCGTGAGGTAGAGGGTGTCCCTGTCACTTCGATCGCGCAGGCCGAACAGCGACGCGCAGCCGTTCCCGAAAGACTCGAGCTGCTTAACTGCATCGGTACGGTTGGCGATTGTCAGCGCGAGAGCAAGCGAATCCAGATCATCGCCCGGCGGATTCTTTCTGGTCAGTTCGGCAGAATATTCGATACCGTCGATCAGTCTCGATTTCGGTGTCGGATCGAGGCTCAGCTTTACATCAGCGCTTCCGGCATCGAGTGTAATCGTGGAGTCATTGATGCCGAACGTCGCGGAAAAATGATATTGGCCCTCCGGAAGGCTGTCGCCAAGCATTTCATAAGTCGTATTGGAGGAGCCGATGCTGATGGAATCTCCTGGACGTATGAGATGGGTTTTGCTCATCAGCGAGCAGATCTCGAACGTATCGCTCTTATTCCAGCGTAGCGCGCTCAGCTCTGAACGCCATGCAGCTGGCTCCTTTCGCGCCTCGGTGCGAAACCCTCTGACTCTGAAATTGCAGTCACTTTCGGTCACTCTTTTCAGGTTCGCGGTGGGATTCGATATCAGTACGCGCGTCGCGACTTTAGCAGGGGCGATTCCCTCCACTTTTGTAGATGCGCGGAACCTCAGTCCCTCGAGGCTGCTGTCTGCGCGCTTGAACTCATTCAGCAGTGTGAACTGTGCTGAGTCCTGGCTCTGTGCTGGGAGGCGAATGGCGATCAGCATCGCCGGAAGCAGAAAGGCGCGGCGCATGCTCTTTATAGTAACGAAAAATCTCCGCGGCGCTGACATGGGCCATGTTCGAACGAAATGCATCGACCATTGCGCAAAGCGCCAGTGTGCAGAAGTTAGAGAGTGTCGGTTTTCGAGTGGATTTTCGAACAGAACAATCGCGGGCCGAGTGGCACCGTCGATTTTGACTCTCCGGCTCCGCATGTAGCGCGGCGCCCGATCATAATCATGCGCAGTGTAATTGCGGTGGTGATACTCGGTGGTGCCGTCTGGATGATCGCAATCTCCGGGGATCCCGTAGCAGGAGGCCTTCTTCTCGCGATTTATCTCGTTGCTTCGTACGGCCTTGCCGCAAAGCCTGACATGTCCAATACGGGAGTAGCCGGAATCATAGATCATCCATTCCGGTATTCCGACGATGTGAACAGATACCTTGTTGGAATGCGACTCGTGCTGTGGCCGGGTCGATTGGTTCTCGGAAGCCTGCGCGATCTAATCTGGCTCGCCCGGGGCAAACGCGTCATTTACCTGCGACGGACCTCCGGCAAATAGCGCAGAACGCCGGCCGTGCCGATGTTAGTGCATGGAGCTCGACAAAAAAACGTATCTATGGATTATCGCAGCTCCATTTCTCTTTCTGCTGCACGAGGCAGAGGAGTACCTCACCGCATTACCATGGCTCGCTGATCACATAGCGCTGGTTCCGACTGCCATTGCCCGGCTTATCCCACCCACGTCCGACTTCATCGCATACGCAGGAGTGGCATTCTTTGTCATCTATCTCATTGCTGGACTAGTCGCAATAAAATCACGATCGCGAGCTCTGCCCTGGATCATTCTCGCAATACTAATGATGGCCCGGCTCGAAAATGCCGCGCTGCACACACTGGAATCAGTCGTTCTTTTCAGCTATACACCGGGCGCTGTCACGGCGATACTGATCATTGCGCCCGTTACGATCTATCTTGTCCGGCGATTCATTCAGCTCGGCCTGATATCCCGTAGATCGCTGATCATGATTGTTCCGACAGCTTTCGTAGTGCAGACCGCTGCTATCGCAACAATGCTCATGCTTGGATGAAACCATGAACAAACTCTGGCACGAACAAAACAAAATGCCTGAGCGCGCAACCAGTGCGCAGCGGGTCACATGGCATCTGGAGCATGCGCGCGAGTGCGGATGCCGGCCAATTCCCGGAACAGTATTGAAAGAAATCCTCGCGCACTTCGATCGCCCCGATGAAACACGCGAGATGTTCAAAGGGCGTTTCGAAGTAAGCACGATCGAAGGCATCAAGGTCGGGCGTGCATCATATGAACCAGGCTGGAAATGGTCCGAACACGTCGGCCGCGCACTTGGACAGAAACACTGCAATGTCGAGCACATCGGATTTGTAGTTGCAGGAACCGCAGTCGCCGCATACAGCGATGGCCGCATCGAAGAGCTGAGGGAAGGAAAACGCTTTTACGTTCCGTCAGATCCGCATGACAGCTGGGTCGTCGGCAACACACCGTACGTCTCACTTCATTTCGTCGGCGTGGACAAGTACTCAAAGTGAGCACCATTCGTCAGGCGACTGTCGAAGACGCGGAAGAGATCGCCACGCTCGTCAACAACTGCTATCGAGGTGACTCCAGCAGGCAGGGATGGACCACGGAAGCACACTTGCTCGACGGTACTCGCACGAATCCGGATGAGATTCGCGAGCTCATACAGGCACCGGACTCAGTACTCCTGATCCTTCTCGACAACAGCGAGATCATAGGGTCCGTTCACCTGCAGAAGGAACCGCCCTCCTCGTGCTATCTGGGCATGCTTGTCGTAAAGCCGACGCTGCAAGGCGCGGGCGTCGGACGGCAGGTCATGCAGGCCGCGGAGAATTTCGCTCGCGATGAATGGAAAGCTGACCGCATGACCATGACAGTTTTCGCGGTTCGAACAGAGCTCCTCGCTTTTTACGAGCGCCGCGGGTACCGGCGCACCGGAGAGCGCCGGCCATTCGTGTCATGGGGCACGAACGGAATTCCCCTCGTTGAAGGCCTCGAGTTCGAAGTGCTCGAAAAACCCTTAATTAGTAGCTAAACGATACTTATCAGGGAACGTCCATCGTCTTGAGGCGACGCACGGACGCGTAGGCAAAGCCCACGAACACAATCGCCGAGATAATCGACACGGTCAGCAGACTCGGCGGCTCGAGATAGCCAAGACGCCGCGGATCCAGCCCGTGCATCAGCGCAATCGTGTAGTGACGAATGCTGAGAAGGCGTACGCCTGTAACGAACCCTGAGAAAAATCCTTCCCACACGACGATATATAGAAGGCCGATTCCAATCGCATACGTCGTGACGAGCCCCAGGAATATGAACGCGGCAGAATAGAGCGCGACACCAATGATCGAAGCGACTGTCACTGCGACAACGGCTTTCATGTCACCGAGGAAGGCGATGTAAGTCGTTGCGAACGCGCTGACTGCGATGAACGGAGCCGCGACTGTAATAGTCGCGAGAAGCTTGGGGATCGCGATCTGCCACCGCGGGAGTGGAGAGAGCACGAGATTCGCGAGTGTGCGATCCTCTACCTCATTAGCGAATGCCGCAGCCGCAATCGCGAGCACGACGAGCGGCGCGATCGACCCGGAGAGCATCGCTCCAAGTACACCTACCTCAAATTCCTGCACGGTCGGTGCATTCGGCGATGTGATCATGATCCCCGCGATGATCACCGGCAATGCGGCAAGAACCGTCATTATTATCAGTCGCCATTTGCCCGTCAGCTGCCTCAGCGCAAGCCTGTAAACCGTTCCCATTTCGTCAGCTCTCCACGAGGTAGCCAAAGACACTTTCAAGCGAATCGTCGAGCGGCTCGACCCTTCTCAGCGATATCGACCCGGACTGCGCGAGACGCGGCAGCTCCATCTGAAGATCGAGCACGTTGCGGCTCAGGATTACGACCCCGCCATCGGGATCGATGTGCACTGCATCAACAGAAGGAAGGTTCACGGCCATCGATGCGAGCGCGCGTGGTGAGTCGGCAATCACGCGCACATGATACGGGCGCTGATTCAGCGCGGCGCGGATCGCGCGGAACTCTCCTGATGCCGCGAGCTTTCCGTTGATGATGAGAAGAACCGTATCAGCGAGCTCTTCCACTTCTTCGAGAATGTGCGACGAGAGAACGATGGTGCGACCCGACTGCGCAAGCTGCTGGAGCAGGCGCTTGAAGTGAACGCGCTGCCGTGGATCTGCGCCATTCAGCGGCTCGTCGAGTATGAGAACTTCCGGGTCATGAACCAGTGTTGCAGCCAGCCGCATTCGCTGGCGCATTCCGCGCGAATACGTGCGCATCGGCCGGTGCTGCGCGTCGGCAAGCTCGACGAGCCCGATTGCATGGTCCGCTGCCTTCTCGATGTTCGGAACTTTGCGGACCTGCCCCATCATTTTGACGAACTGACGGCCGGTCATGAAGTCATACACCGTCTCGTGCTCTGACATCACTCCGATGCGACGATAGAGCGGCGGATTGTCGCGCACAGGCTCGCCGAACATCGTGACTGTTCCGCTGGATGTTTCAGCGAGACCAGTCATCACTCTCAGCAGCGTCGTTTTCCCGGCGCCATTTGGCCCGAGCAATCCAGTGATGCCCGGCCCGATGTCGAAGCTCACGTCACTTACTGCTACGACGCTGCCGAACCATCGTGAAACACGATCCACTTTGATCACAGCTGATGCGGTATCGATCATGGCTTGATCCTCCGATACCTGAACCAGAGTATGGCGCCCATCCCGAACGTCCAGAGGAAATACCATCCCAGGAGCACTGCGCTGCCCAGCTGACGGGCCGGCGCCTCTTCAGTTGGCGCGCTCGTCTTGTTGAAGATCATGTCGCTCACGTGAAGAGGAATGTTCGTGAGCGAAAACATCGAGATCCACTGGCCGACAGTGCCATGCATCTCCTCCGCAGCGCCGACAGTGAAAGGAGTGGTGATCGCAAAAAGCCCGACGAGGAACACAGCAGCATATGCTCTGCGCGTTGTTGCTGAGGCAACGAGAAGCGCGATGGTCGTCGAATACACCGCCATCACGACTCCGGCCGCAAGAAACTTCGGCACATCGAGCCAGTGCTGCGTCAGGTAGCGAACCGGATCGAGATCGCCCGCAGAAAGACCGAGAAACAGAATTGTCTGGGGTACCCATGTCGCAATCAGCATGACGGTGAGGAAGGCCAGCCATCTGCCCGCGAGGTAATGAGCTCCGGTGAGCGGACGAACGAGGTACAGGTTGATTGTTCCTTCACGTCTGTCACGACAGAGCAGCTCCGGAGCAACAACTGCCGCAAAGACAAACATGATCATCGACGCAATTCCGTAATAATCCGAGTGCGTCGGCAGGTTCATCTGCTCGGCCGTTCCTGCGCCGCCCATTTTGTTGGCCGCGCCGGCGATGATCGCCATGACAAGACCAACGAGCGAAAGCACTGCGAGGAAGAAGAAGGGAAGCGCTTTTGCGCGTGGTCCCCTTCCAAGTCCAAGGGCAATGCGGATTCCATCCTTGTACACCGCAGTGATGGAGCGCTTTCGGCCTTCACGCTCTCCCGTGTAACTCTGATATCCAATATCGAAGACAGTACCGGCAGCGGTCATGCGTGCTCCTTCTCGAACAGCTCGGTGAGAGCACGCCGCTGCGGAGCCATTCTGCGGAGCGGAGCCTTTGCTTCGACGACTGCATCGCGCACTTCGTCGTAGATCCTTTCGCTTCCTTTAACTGTCAATCCCGTTCCCTCTGGCGTTACAGCAACTCCGCGCTGTTCGAGAACTCGCATCAGCTCATCACGATTGCTGTCGACTTCGATGAAGACCGACTCGGTTTCCCTGGTGAACTGTCCGACTTCACCGGATTCAGCGAGATGGCCGCCTTGAAGCACGATGATCCTGTCGCATGTGCGCTCGACGTCTGACATGAGATGCGACGAGAACAGAACGCTGATCCCGAAATCGCGATGAGTCTTTCGCACGAGATCGAGCATCTCTTCCCGGCCGACAGGGTCGAGACCGGCCGTCGGCTCATCGAGAAACACAAACGCAGGATCATGCACGAGAGCCTGGCCGAGCTTCACTCGCTGCTTCATGCCAGTCGAGTATCCACCGATTGCGCGATATCTCTCCTCGAACAATCCGGTGTGGCGCAGCGTATCTGCCGCACGCACACGTGCAGCGCGCGGAGGAAGACCGCTCAGCTCCGCCATGTGCGTCAGAAATTCAGACGCGCTCACCTGTGTCGGCAGGCAATCATGCTCAGGCATGTATCCAACACGGCTGCGAATGTCGATGCTCTTCGATACATCCTGACCGAGAACCATCGCTGTGCCAGATGTCGGAGGAATCAATCCCAGAAAAATCTTGATCGCAGTGCTTTTGCCCGCGCCGTTTTCACCGAGTATGCCGGTGATGCCGTCGGAAATGGTGAAGCTCACGTCATCGAGGGCGGTGACGTCCTTGTACTTCTTGGAGAGATGCGAAGCGGTGATGAGCGCTTCGCCCGTATCTGGGCTCATGTCTGGGGCGCCGATTTAGGTCTGTTGCATGCTTCTGCGTAACCGAGATCGCACGCTTTCTTCATGAGGGCGTCGGCTCGCTTCAGGCTCCTGTATACGCCAGCGCCCTTGTCATAGAGAAGTCCTTCGCGAAAGCACCCTTCAGCGTGGTTATCCTCACATGCTTCGCGATAGAGGTTGCCCGCATGATCGAAATCCTGTTTGACTCCGACGCCTGACTCATATGCTTTTCCGAGCTGAACGCATCCTTCCTGTTCGCGTCCTTCGCAGCCTCGCTCATACATCGAGGCAGCAATCGAGTCGTTACGAGTCACGCCGGTGCCTGCCGCGTAAAGTCGTCCAAGCTCCACGCATCCAAGCGCGACCTTGGCATCGCAGGATTTTTTCGAGAGGTCACGTGCCTTGTCGTAATCCTGTGTGACACCTTCACCCGCGGCGTAGACTGAAGCAAGCCTCGAGCATCCATCGAGGTGACCGCCGTCGCATGCCTTGGTGTAGAGAGTTGCAGCTCTCCCGAAGTCGCGGTCGACGCGCGTTCCCTTTCTATAGAAGGTGCCCAGCCGCGTGCAGCCTTCGAGACCGTTGAGATCACACGCCTGCTGGAACAGGGCAATTGCCCTTACCGTATCGGGCTTGACCTTCTTTGGAGTCGGGCTGTCGCCGGCAAAGCCACGCGTCAGCGTCACGATCCCGAGATTCGCGCAGCCGTTTCCAACGCGGCCGTCGCAGGATTTGCGGAAAAGCTGAGCAGCGCGGTCGTTGTCGCGAAGAACGTATTTACCGTCACGAAGGCGCTCTGCTATCTCGTTGCACGCTTTGGCGTCGCCGGTATCGCATGACGCAAACAATGCTTTCGCTTTCTGATTCTCGGCGTTGCATGCGGACAGCAAAACGCCGGCTAGAACTATTGAGGCTAGTCGGAATTGCATTTGGTCTCAGGTATGGCCACTTCTAGGTGCTACGGTAACTTTTTTGGGGAAGTTTCACGCAGGTTATTGCGACAGGAGCCCAACTCGATGACGTCAATGAGTAAATGGGCATGCGGTTTCATCGCATGCGTCGTCACTTCAGTCACGCCGCTTTATGCACAGCACACCGATCACGAGGGCGGCCACGCCAGCGGCGCGGCAATCGGTCATGTTTCATTCCCCAATTCCGGCAGTTCATCCGCTCAGAACGCACTTCGTACCGGGTTGGCATACCTGCACAGCTTCGAATATGATCAGGCTGCTGATTCCTTCCGCGCTGCGGAGCAAGCTGATCCGCGCTTCGCACTCCCTTACTGGATGGAGGCGTTCACTAACTCCAAGCTCGTGTGGGGCATAGAGGACAAGGCTGCTGCTCTTGCACCGCTGCAGCGACTTGGTCCCACAGCTGAGGCGCGTCTGGCGCTCGCCCGAATGCCAGCCGAGAAGGCGTTCGGTGAAGCGATCGAGACGTTTTATCGCGATGGGCCCGTTGAGGCACGGGCAAAGGCGTTCAGCGAAGGCGTGCAGAAGTGGGCGAAGCAGATGCCAGCGGATCAGGAGGCGCACGCTTTTGCGGCGCTTGGTCTCATCCTGGAGGCGTATTTCGTCGAAGGCAAAACAGCAGATTCACTGAACGCCGAATCGGTGCGACACGGGCAGTTTGTATTCGACAGGAATCCGCAGCATCCCGGCGCAGCTCACTACATCATACATGCGTCTGACAACCCCGCTGGTGCTCAACGAGGCTTGAAGGCAGCGCGCGCATATTCGCGCATTGCTCCTGACGCCGAACATGCGCTGCACATGCCATCGCACATTTTTCTGCCGCTCGGATTGTGGGACGACATGGTTCAGTCGAATGAGCGCGCATGGCGCGCATCGCGCACGTATGTAGCAAAGCAGAATCGGCCAGTGTGGGAAAATGACTGGCACAGTCTCAACTGGCTTCAGTCCGCGTATCTGCAGCTCGGCAGATGGAAAGATGCCCGTGCCCTGATCGATACTGCGCGCGCACTCACCTCGCCCGCTAAAGGCAAAGTAAAAGCCGCAGACGATCCAGATGCGATGTACGCAGTGGAGCAGCTTGCATTCCGCTATGCGAGCGAGACAGGTGACTGGAGTGTGTTCCCCTCGGATTCAATCGAGTTGTCGCTCGGTGATTCGGCGATTTCAGAACGTGCGCAAGGAATGGGTGGAAGCTCTCTTTATCAGAGGACAGTCGCAGCAGCGCTGCGTGGTGATACAGCGCGGGTGAATGCGAGCATTGCGACAATTCAAAAGATCCGCCCCCAGCTCGCGGAGGTTGTTAATTCACTCGTTGCTGCGCAGCGGCATGATACTGCCTCTATGATCTCGATTCTCGAGAAGGTATGGCCGCGCACGAGAGTAGACAGATTTTCGACGATGGTCCCAAATCAGGGATTGATTCCTGGTGAAATGCTTGCGGGTGCACTTGCTTCTGCGGGCCGACCGCGCGAGGCGATCGGGATTTATCGTGCAGTACTGGAGGACCGGCCACGTCGCGCTGTATCGATGCTGGGTCTTGCAAGAGCGCAGGAGGCAGCGGGAGATAAAGCAGGTTCGAAGCAGACATACGACGAGCTGCGCAGGATGTGGAAGAATGCTGACCCTGCTGTGCGCGCTCTTATCGATCGTCGCTGATTAGTTCACGTAGCCATCGGAGGTGAGCGATGTATGGATACAATTTCGATGAGCGGGCCCGATGGGTGCTGGAGATGGCAAGACGAGAAGCGGTGCGGCTACACCACGAATACGTGGGTACCGAGCACCTGCTTCTCGCACTCGTACAGGACGAAGACGGAATTGCTGCGGCAGTGTTGCAGAATCTCAATCTCGACCTCAATGAGATTCGCGGTGTCATAGAGCGAGTCGTAATAACCGGCAGGGCATATCCGACAGCTGCTGACCTGCCTTATACGAGCCGCGCGAAAAAAGTTCTCGAGCTTTCCATTGAAGAGGCCAGCCGCCTCAAGCACAACTATCTTGGAACCGAGCATCTGTTGATGGGATTGCTCCTGGAGGAGAAGGGAATAGCGGCTCAGGTACTTTTTGACGCAGGCCTTACGGTCGATGCTGCACGCGCGGAGATAGCACGACTGATGGGCGGGACGGGGGAACGGGGACCATCGGCAGCGCCGGAATTCCCTCCACATCTCGATGCGCTCTTTGCAGCTCCCGAATTTCATAGACTGCTCATGGAGAACGAGCATGTCAGAGTGCTCGACACCCTGATCGCGCCGGGGAAGACAACTCCGCTTCATACTCACAAATGCCCGGCCGCGCATTATGTCATGAGCTGGAGTGCCTTCGTCCGTCGCAACGAACACGGCGATGTCCTGCTCGACACGCGCAAGTCCCAATACAGCGAGAAGGCGCCGGAGACTCTCTGGGGCATGCCGCTCGCTGCACATACTGTGGAGAATGTAGGCTCAACAGACCTCCACATCATAAGTGTCGAGATCAAACGCGGGTCGTTCGAGGCAGGCTGAGCTCACGAATTAGTATCAATAAACTACTATTGTCATCCGAATCCACAATCTGGACAATTGGGCACTCCACGCGATCGGTCGAAGAATTCATCGACGTGATCTCGGCCCACGATATCGAGCTCGTAGCTGACGTTCGACGATTTCCAGGCTCGCGGCGCCTTCCACATTTTTCGTCCGATGCTCTGTCGCATTCTCTTATCGAGAACGGCATACACTATCGCTGGCTTGAACCGCTTGGCGGACGGCGCCGGAGCGACGCAAGCATCGTCAACGCGTGGCGGCATCCAGCATTCAGCGCATACGCCGAGCATGTGAAGAGCGAGGAGTTTGCGGAAGGATTGATGGAGCTGCTCATGCTCTCGCAGGGACTCAAGACTGCGATAATGTGCGCCGAAGTTTTATGGTGGCGATGTCATCGCAGGATCATCAGTGACGTGCTTACATCACTCGGTGCAAATGTCGTTCATATTCGCGACCGTGATCATTCGGAGCTGCACAAGCTTGCTGCGCCAGCACAACTCATCGACGGAGCTCTGACCTACGAGTGAAACAGTCAATCGTGCACATAGCTCTCGTCGTTCGCGATTACGACGAAGCGATCGAATTTTTCACCACGAAGCTCGACTTCACGCTCGTCGAGGATACATACCAGCCTGCACAGGACAAGCGATGGGTTCTGATCGAGCCGCCGGGGTCGAAAGGGACGCAGATTCTTCTCGCGCGGGCGACGACGCCCGAACAGGAGCGTGCAATCGGCAATCAGACGGGCGGCCGCGTATTTCTGTTTCTCAGGACCGACGATTTCTGGCGCGACTACTATAGTATGCGCGACCGCGGAATCGAATTTATCAGGGAGCCGAAGACCGAATCGTATGGCACCGTTTCGGTATTCAAGGATCTGTACGGCAACCTCTGGGACCTCGTCCAGCTCAACGGCCCGGCTTGAGGGTGGCCATTCGTGAAGCCATGTTTAGCAACGCTGGATGACAATGACTCATAGAGGAGACTGAAGATCATGGGCGCACGC
>DASUXX010000152.1:0-13965 GCA_036377755.1 Gemmatimonadaceae bacterium | reverse complement strand
GTTCCAATCACGCCGACGTTTCCTGATTTCGTCGCACGCGCAGCTGCACGGGAACCTGGCTCGATTACTCCAATAACCGGAAGATCGTTTTCAGCCTTCAGGACCGGCAGCGCGTGTGCTGTTGCAGTGTTGCATGCCACGACGATTGCCTTCACGCCCTGATCTTTCAGGAAATCAACAATCTCCCTGCTGTACCTGATCACCGTATCCGGACTTTTCGGTCCGTAAGGCACACGTGCTGTGTCGCCGAAATAGATGATGCTTTCGTTCGGGAGCTGACGCATCAGCTCACGCACAACCGTTAGGCCACCGATACCGGAATCGAATACACCGATCGGTGCGCTGCTCGACCCATTCATGTATGGAGATACACCTTACCAGCTTACGCGAGCCAATACTCTGAGACGACCGTCTGAATAGTTGGCCTGCACGTTGGTGTCGAAGTCTGCGAGATGCGCTGCAACATAGGCATCTGCGCCTGCAAATAGATGATTGAAGATGACTGCTGCGAGCCAGTCCTCGAGATGGGTTCGCCGCGCCCTTATCCTGCCCACGAGATTCTGATTTCGAGGGGCAAAGACTTTCACCGTGTCACCCGTCTCCGGATCGAGAACGGGCTGATTGTTTTCGTCGAGCTTCACAGTGAGCACGGTGTCCTTGCGTGCATCCTTCGCTTTCTTGAGATCGATCCACGACTTCACGGACATCCCGACAGTTCCAACCTCGGTCCCGATGAATATCGTTGCCGCTTTCGGACGCCCGAGCTTCACCTGCGCGAGACCAGGAATAAAAACAGATCTGACGAACGCCGAGCCGGGGGACATCGGAACCTTGCATGGAGGCGGGCCGGTTCTCGGACTGACAGGTCCAACGATGATGCTGGGCACCTGCACGGCACGCGCTGTGTCCTGCTTGATTGGAAGACATTCCGTTACGCGATCGAGCTTTTCTGCACGGAGCTGCGTGGAATCCTGCCGCTGAGCCCCTGATGACGAAGGCGCAAATGCCGCTGAGAGCGCAATAAGCGCGATGGCGGGAGAGTGTGGGAATCGAACCCACCCGACCCGACGAGGTCGGGTCACACCAGTTTTGAAGACTGGGGAAGCCACCAGGCCACATCCACCCCCGTTATCAGTCGACCAGGATGGCAAGATCTGCTCTTTCGATAACTTCTCCGATCTCGAATGCTCCATTGACCCGCGAAAGATACTGCGCTGCGCCGCCTTGAGGCACAGCAACGAGCAAACCTCCCGATGTTTGCGGATCGCACATGAGCGACGCAATGTCTTCGTCGACGTTCGTCCATCCCACGAGCGGCTCGAGGTATTTCCGGTTTCGCTTGAGCCCGTCGTTCATCGCGCCTTGTGCGAGCGCGTCCCTCGCGCCCGGAAGGAGCCGCACGCTCGACGAATGAATCTTCAAAGTGACATCGCTCGCGCGGGCAATATGCGATGCGTGACCCAGTAATCCGAAGCCGGTGATATCGGTGGCACACTTTGCTTTCACCCCGTGCGCTGCCCTGCTCGCTTCACCGTTCAGCGCTTTCATACAGGTAGTCATCGTCGCCGCGTCTTCGCTCGATATTCCGCCCTTCTTGAGCGCGGTCGCGAGAATCCCATTTCCGATCGGCTTGGTAAGAATGAGCACGTCACCAGGCTTTGCACCCGCATTCGTAAGAATGAATGCAGGATGTGCGCGACCGGTAACAGAAAGTCCGTACTTGAGCTCGCTGTCCGTTATCGAGTGGCCTCCGACAATATGCGCTCCGGCTTCGTGAACCTTGTCCTGGCCTCCGCGGAGAATCTCAGTGAGCACTGACAGCGGAAGCTCACCAGTCGGAAACGCGACGATGTTCATCGCAGTGAGTGGCTGGCCTCCCATTGCATAGACATCGGAGAGCGCATTTGCTGCCGCTATCTGTCCGAACTCATACGGGTCGTCGACTATGGGCGCGAAAAAATCCACCGTCTGGACGAGCGCAACATCGTCAGACAGCAAATACACGCCCGCATCGTCGAAAGTCTCACGCCCGACGAGCAGCCGCGGATCTTTCGACGATGGCAGGGGAGCCAGCACCTCGGACAGGTCGCCCGGACCCATTTTAGACGCTCAACCGGCGCACCTCGCGAACGATGTAAGGCGAAAGAGCTCTTCCTTCGTCTTCGAGGTGCTCATGTCAGGCTCCTGTTGAATCAGCTTTTGGCAGCGGCGATGAGATCGATCTCGACGAGCGCCCCTCTTGGCAACGCCGTGACCTGAACGGTCGAGCGAGCCGGCCGCGCGTCGCCAAGCATCCTGCCGTAGATCTCATTAACGGTGGGAAAGTCGGCCATATCATGCAGGTACACTGTGGTCTTCACCACATCGCTGAAGCTGAGGCCTGCTGCCGCGAGTACGGCCTGGAGATTGTTCATCACGCGCTCGGTCTGCGCGGTAACCCCTCCGTCTACGATCTGACCGCTCGCAGGATCGAGAGCGATCTGGCCCGCTGAAAAAAGGAACCCGCCGGAGATCACAGCCTGCGAATAGGGTCCGATCGCAGCGGGTGCGTTCTCTGTTTTCACTTGCTCCACTTATCTGCCTCTTTCGTGTCCGGGTGAATCGAGCAATGTTACCAGCAAAAATATCTCACGCCAGCGCAAACAGTCTTCTTGCATTATCGGCAACTGTCCGGCCCATCGTCATCGGATCCGCCCCTCGGGCGCTCGCAATTTTCGCGACCGTGTAACTGACCCACGCCGGCTCGTTGCGTTTCCCGCGATTGGGAACGGGAGCAAGATAAGGCGAGTCAGATTCAGCGAGTATTCGATCTTCGGGAACGAGGCGAATCAGCTCGTCATCCTCCCACTTCTTGAAGGTCACGATTCCACTGAACGACACGTACCATCCGTGATCGAGAGCAGCCTTTGCAAGACCGTGAGAGCCGGTATAGCAATGAAGAACGCCAACGACTCCATTCTGCCCTGCTTCAGTGATCATTGCCCGCGTATCGTCTTCCGCATCGCGTGTATGCACCACGATTGGCTTGCCGGTCTCGCGAGCGAGTGCAAGCTGCTCTGAAAACGCGCGGCGCTGTTCCATGCGCGGCGAATTGTCGTAGTGATAGTCGAGTCCACACTCTCCAATCGCGACTGCACCCTCTGCAATCATGCGGCGCAGCTCCGCAATGTCGCGCGCTGAATCGAATCCCATCGCATCATGCGGATGAACGCCCGCCGTAAATGCGACATATGCCGGGTGAGAGCTCGCGACGACCGCAGATGCACGAGCGGCGCCGAGGACATCCCCGGCGCCGCTCCCTGAGCCGATGCACACTATGGCATCAGCTCCGTTTGTGCGTGCTCTCTCGATTACCGCGCTGCGGTCGCTGTCGAACGCCGGGTCGGCGAGGTGCGCGTGGCTGTCGATGTACCGCGTGAGATTCCGATCTTCCTCGGCCACTTGCGCTCAATCCAGAGAAGCGTGGGTCCTGCGATGTAAATCGAGCTGAACGTTCCGGTAAAGATACCAAACGCCATCACCCATGCGAATGGACGGATCACTTCTCCCGCAAAGATGAGCAGCGCGAGCGTTGCGGCGAGGGTGGTGGCGTGCGTCATCACTGATCGAGGCAGAGTCTCGTTGATCGAGCGGTTGAGAGTCTGATACAGAGTTTCCTTGCGACCCTTTCGCAGATCCTCACGCACGCGATCGAAGATGATGATAGTATCGTTGAGCGAGTAACCGATAACGGTAAGAATTGCCGCGATTACTGTCAGCGATATCTCGAGATGCATGATCTTGAGGAAGGCGAGCGTCGTCAGAACGTCGTGACTCGTCGCAATGAGCGCAGCGAGCGCAAAGCGCCACTCGAAGCGGATTGCCAGGTACACAGTCGTTACAAGGAACGAGAGCAGCATCGCGATTAGAGCATCGCGTGTGAGCTCCTCGCCAACCTTCGGTCCCACTGCCTCTGATCTGGTAACGCGTACCTGCCCAGCGCCATACTTCTGGTCGAGCAGGCTCTTGATTCTGTCGGACACCGATGCGGCACCCGTGCTCGCGGTGCCGCCCTCCTCTGCCTGGCGAGCCCGGATCGTGTACTCACGATTGGTTCCGAACTGCTGGATCTCAGCACCGTCGAATCCAGCCTGGTCGAGGGCGCTTCGCAGTCCACCGACGTCGATCGGCTTTGCGAACTCCACCTGCATGAGTGTGCCGCCTGTGAACTCGATGCTGTAGTTCAGGTTCGGGCGAATGATGAATGACCCAAGTCCAATGATGAGGAAGGCAGCCGTGATTCCGATGGCCCACTTCCACCACTTGATGAAGTCGTAATTCGTGTCGTGTAGTATGCGAAGCATCAGATGCTCAGTGTCTGTGTGTTCGACGCGCGGCTAAGCCAGACCATGAAGAAAGTGCGAACCACGAAGATCGCGCTGATCATGGAGGCGGCGATACCGGCGAGAAGAGTGACGGCGAAGCCCTGCACCGGCCCTGTTCCGTACTGATAAAGAACCGCCGCGGTAAGCGCCGTCGACACGTTGGAATCGACAATCGCGCTCATTGCGTGCTTGAACCCTTCGTCCACCGCAGTGCGAACAGTCTTTCCGTGCGCGAGCTCCTCGCGTATGCGCTCGAATATCAGAACGTTTGCGTCCACTGCTATACCGATAGAGAGGACGAATCCTGCAAGGCCCGGCAGCGTGAGCGCAGCTCCAAACCCAGCGAGAACTGCCAGAGTGAAGAGAACGTAGAGAATGAGCGCGAACACTGCGAGCATGCCGGAGAACCGGTAGTAGATGATCATGATTCCAACAACAAGAAGAACAGCGATGATTCCGGCTGTCATTCCCTTCTGAATGGAATCCTTGCCAAGGCTGGCTCCGATCTCGCGCACTTCGGCAATCTTTAGCGGCGTGGGAAGCGAGCCGGCGCGAAGCACGAGCGCGAGATCCGATGCAGCCTGGAGGTCCCGCCCACCCATTGTAATCTGGCCGCGGCTTCCGATTGCGCTCTGAATGACAGGCGGGCGGCCCATCACGCGATCGTCGAGAACGATCGCCATGAAATCCTTGATGTGCTTGGACGTTTCGTTCCTGAACTTTCGTCCACCTTCGTTATTGAACTGGAACTCGACAATTGTGCCTTCTGTCGGCGACGTGTTCGGTTTCGCGTCGATGAGATTCTCACCAGTGATGATTGGCTTTGCATCGAGAACGTACATCGTGCGGTAGAGGCGATTCGCAAGCTGCGCTGAATCGCTACCGAAGCGAATCACCTTGCCCGGAGGCAATGCAGCCTGGACGGCAGGATTCGCGAGGTACATCTGAAGCGTTGGAATATCAGAGTCAGCAACGAAGTATTCACCGGGCATCTGACCCTGCTGGATCAGTTTTGCAAATCCACCGGCAGCACTTGGCGCCGTGGCCGCCGAATCGGTCTTTGCAGAATCTGTCTTTGCGGAATCAGCTTTCTTTGTTGTATCCGTGCTGAAAAGATCTGTCGGCGTGCCCTGCGGTGCGGTGCTCGGCGCAACTGCAGGCGGCGTATTCGCGGCTACGGTTCCGATTGACTTGACTGCGGCATCGAGGCGCGGAAGAGCCTTTTCGAGAGCACCGGTCTTGTCGGTGATCTGGAACTGAAGGAATGCGGATTTCTGCACGACTTCCTGTGCTCGCTGCGGATCGTCGATCCCGGGAAGCTCGACTACGATACGGTCGTCTCCGGATTTCTGAACGACCGGTTCGGTTACGCCGAACTGGTCGATACGAGTGCGGACAACCTTTAGGGCCCGGTCGAGCGCGTCGCTCTTGTTTGTGACGGCGCCTTTCGACTCGTCGACTTCGAGCGCGAGGTGCATTCCGCCGGCGAGATCGAGCCCGCGCTTCAGGGGAACGCGGCGGACAGTGTCATAGGTGAAGCCGTTTGGACCTTTCACTCGCTCCTTCACGGTGCGCGGAAAAAGCGCTGCAACCGAGGCCGCGACGAGGACCAGAATCAGAATGATGCGATACCGCAGGGACATGCGAGAAGGGTGATGAAATTTGCGTTTTTGGGGGAGCCTCTAAGGTTACCCGGGACAGATGGAGTAGTCAACGCGAAAATCGCGGTGGCAGAACGAGTTGCGCCGCTTGCAGCGCGGCCCGGGGGCCCGTACGTTTGCGCCCGAATTCCGAGCCAGTCGTCACGCAGTAGCAGGACTTTCCCCTCCCTCAGGAGTCCCAATGCGCTTCAAAGCCTTGATTGGATGTGCGCTCGTGATTGCAGGTTGCACAAAAAAAGACGCTGCGCCTGTCGATTCAGCCGCGGCAGACACGACGGCGGCAGCAGAACCGACAACCTCGCTTGCGAGCTTCGCGGCAGTCTGGGACGTCACTGCCAAAAAGGAAGGCACTGACTCGGTGGCGACGACGTACATCCTCAATACCACGGATACCACCGACTGGACCTTTGCGTTCCCTGGCGGGAAGCCGATTCACATGAAAGTCACCGGCATCAAGGGCGATACAGTACTGACACTGACCGATGTCTTCGATAGCGACGCCCGGAAGGGACTGAAAGTTCAGACCAACGGAGCCTCGTGGATTCAGGATGGAAAAATGGTCGGAAAGATCACCGCCCATTATCAGGTCACAACACCTGACTCCGTACGTGTCTACGATACTGAGGGAACGAGGAAGTACTAGCGATCCACTCCGGCGATAGCTGCCAGCGCGTCTTCGCGATCCCTTCCGAGCTGAGCGATCAGGTCGGCGGGGGTCGCGAATTTTTTTGTCTCCCTCAGAAACTGAACGAAATCGATCCGGACTCGCATTCCATAGAAATCCGCGTCGACATCGAACAGATGGGCTTCGATCGACCGCTCGGCATCGCCAAACGTCGGGCGCGGACCAAGATTCATCATCGCACCGAACTTTCCGCGCGGCGTCTGCACCATCACCGCATACACCCCTTCGGGCGGAAGGAGCTTTCGTCTCGGTGGCGGTGACAAGTTCAGTGTCGCGAATCCGAGACTGCGGCCCCGCGAGTCGCCTGATACTACAGTTCCGGAAATCGAATAGGGCCGCCCAAGACCCTCCGCTGCCTTCTCGAGATCACCGCCGGCGATTGCTCGCCGAATCGAAGTCGACGACACGTGTTGTCCATCGCCCAGCGAGACTGCCTCGATGACATCGACTTTGAATCCCCGCTCGGTGCCAAGATCCTTGAGGACGTTCACGTTGCCCGCGCGACGATGACCAAATCCATGATCGTAGCCGATCAGAAGCTCTGTCATGCGGAATCGATCGAGAAGTACACAATCGACGAATTCTTCCGCGCTGTATGACGCGAGGGCATGCGTGAAGGGAACAACCGCGAAATACTCCACACCTGTCCCGGCCAGAACTTCGACCTTCTCTTCATTCGTTGTGAGCAGCATCGGAGCTGCCTCGGGATTGACGACCTCTAATGGATGCGGCTCGAAGCTGACCAGGAGACTTGGTCTCTCGAGCTTCGCCGCTCGATCAACCAGGCGGCGTATCACATCGAGATGACCGCGATGAACGCCGTCGAATGTGCCCACGGTGACGACGGTCCCTTCCACATTCGGCGGGAGCCCTGATTCAGCGGGACGCAACGACACTCAATCTCAGGAGTGGGGGTGGATCGAGCTTGAGCTGCCCGACTGTAACCGCCTGCTCGACATCGAACTCGCCACTCCGCGTGCGACGAAGTGAAGTGAGATGCGCTGCACTTCCAACAGCGCGACCGAGATCGCGGGCGAGAGCACGAATGTACGTTCCTGTTCCACAGGTGATGATCACATCCATCGATCGCTCGTCGTGTCGTCGCACCTTCCATTCGTGCACTTCAACCTGAACCGGTGCGAGCTCGAGAGCAGCTCCCTTTCTCGCAGCGTCGTAAGCCCGGACACCTTCGACCGATTTGGCGGAGTAATCCGGAGGAACCTGCTCGATAATTCCGGCAAACGCCGGGATCGCAGCCGCGACAGCATCCTGCGATGGTATGGGTGCTTCGCGAATTACTGAGCCCGTCGAATCATCAGTGTCAGTCTCTGCCCCAAAGCATATCGTTGCCTCATAAACCTTGGGCTCGGTCTCGATGAAAGTTGCAAGACGGGTCGAGCGGCCGAGCAGAAGCATCAGAAGACCGGTGGCAAATGGATCGAGCGTCCCAAGATGTCCAATGCTCTTTTCGCCATATGCGCGACGCGCGATGAGCACGACGTCATGCGACGTGATGCCTGCCGGCTTGTCGACCAGGAGCAGACCTTCGGGCCGCCCGGACATGTTCTCAGCTTTCGCTGTCTTCGCCGGTTGGCGGTGGCGTCTTGATCTCCGCGAGCAGCGACTCGATGCGCGCGGCGCGTGCGACGCTTTCGTCTTCGCGGAAATGAATTTCCGGTGCAACGCGGAGACGAAGAGCACGTCCCACGCGGGATCTCAAGTGCGATGCGGTGCTCTCCAATCCTTCGAAAGTCGATGCTTTCTCTGCATCACTTCCCATCACGCTCACAAAAACCTTTGCGTGACGGAGGTCCTGCGAGACTTCGACGCCAGTGACGGTCACGAAGCCGACGATGCGCGGATCCTTTGCAGATTCCGTGAGGAACGTCGCTATCTCTTCGCGGATCGCTTCACCGACGCGATCCGCCCGACGATTATTGCGCACTGCCATTTTACGCGGTGGCGCTTGATGCCAGTGTGCGCGCCACCTGCTCCTTGCGATAGCATTCGATCACGTCGCCGACCTTGATGTCGTTGAAGTTCTCGATTCCAATACCGCACTCGAATCCTTCACGTACTTCGCGCACGTCATCCTTGAAACGACGGAGCGACCCGATGGCGCCATCGTAGATCTCCACGCCATCGCGAATCACGCGTGCACGACCCTGACGGTTGATTACGCCGCTGCGGACTGAGCATCCTGCAATGAGACCAATGCGCGGAACCTTGAACGTTTCGCGTACTTCCGCTTCGCCGAGTACAACCTCACGCTCTTCTGGCTTGAGAAGACCTTCCATGGCGGCGCGCACATCTTCGACGGCTTCGTAGATGACTTTGTAAAGCTTGATCTCGATGCCTTCGCGCTCCGCGCCAGCGCGCGCGTTGTTATCCGGGCGCACGTGGAATCCGATGATGATCGCACCCGATGCGCGAGCGAGAAGAATGTCGCCTTCGTTGATCGCGCCGACTCCGCGGTGAATCACCTCGACAGAAACCTCTTCTGTCGAAAGCTGTGCGAGTGCGTCGGCAAGAGCTTCTGCCGGACCGCCCTGGTCTGCCTTGATGACGATGCGAAGCGTGCGCTTCTCACCGGCAGCGGCAGCGTTCATGAAGTCTTCGAGCGAGACTGAGCCGCGCGAAGTGCGACGTGATTTCGCCTCACGATCGAGACGCTGCCGTGTCTGCGCAATCTCGCGCGACTCCATTGCATCCTCGACGACGACGAACTGATCACCTGCCATCGGGACGCCGCTCATGCCGAGTACCTGCACTGGAATTGCGGGACCTGCGTCTTTCACGTTCTTGCCACGCTCATCGAGCAGCGCGCGAACACGACCTGCGTACATGCCGCAGATGAAATCGTCGCCAACGCTCAATGTTCCCGCAGAAACGAGAACGGTCGCAACCGGTCCCTTGCCCGGGTCGAGCTGAGCTTCGATCACTGCGCCAACTGCGCGACGGTCAGGATTCGCCTTCAGATCGAGAATTTCCGCCTGAAGCAGGACCTGCTCGAGAAGATTGTCGACGCCGGTTCCCTTCTTTGCGGAGATCTCGCTCGCGAGCACAGTTCCGCCATACTCCTCGAGCACGACGCCGTGCTGAAGGAGATCCTGCTTCACCTTGTTCGGATTCGCAGCGGGCAGGTCGATCTTGTTGATAGCGACAATCATCGGCACACCCGCATTCTTTGCATGCGAGATCGCTTCGATTGTCTGCGGCATCACCTGATCGTCCGCGGCAACGACGAGCACGACAATATCCGTTACCTGTGCACCGCGTGCACGCATTGCAGTGAACGCTTCGTGACCCGGTGTGTCGAGGAACGTAATGCTCTTGCTGTCGGGAAGCGTGACGTGATACGCACCAATGTGCTGCGTGATTCCGCCTGATTCTCCCGCGACGACGTTTGCCTTGCGGATGTAATCGAGCAGCGAGGTCTTACCATGGTCGACGTGACCCATGATCGTGACGACCGGTGGACGCGGCTGCATCTGTTCCGGTGCATCTTCGACCACTGCTTCGTCGAGACCCGCAGTGTATTCCTCTTCCTTTACAGCCTGGAATCCAAATTCGCCTGCGATCAGCTCGATCTGATCGAAGTCGAGGCGCTGATTGATGGTGACCATCAATCCAAGATTCTTGAAAGCGAACGCAACGATCTGGGTTGCGTTGATTTTGAGAATCTGGGCAAGCTCGCTCACAGTAATGAACTCGTTGACGCGAACTGTCTTCTTCTCGCGCTCAGCAGCTGCTGCGCGCTGCGCCTCGAGCTCCTCCCTGCTTTCCGAATCTGATCTGCGTCCGCTGCCGCGACGGATCGCGCCCTGACGCAGCGCAGTCATCGTGCGCGAAACGCTCGATGCCACTGCTTCCTGGTCTACCGATCCACGCTTGTTCTTTCTTCCGCGGCGCGAGCGATCATCGCCCTGACTACGGCCACCACCGCCGCCACCTCCGCCACTGCGGTCATCCCGGCGAGCGCCGGGAAAACCAGCGGGTGCGCCCGGTGCTGCGGACGCAACCGGACGGGGCGGCTGGAACGGAGTGCCTGTCGCGACTGGACGAGGACGCGGAGCTCCAGGAACTATCGGGCGCGGGCGCGGACGATCCGGTCCCGGAGTAACGGGTGCCGGCGTTGGCGCTGCTGCCTGAGGAGCAGCCGGTGCCGGCGGCGGTGGCGGCGGGGCTGCTGGCCGAGGCGCCGGGCGTGGCTCAGCCGGCGGCGCCGGAGGCGCTGCTGGTGCAGCGGCCCTTGGAGCGGGCGGAGCTTGTTCAATTTTTGGCGCTGGCTCAGCAACCGGTGCTGCTGCCTGAGGCTCAGCCGGCTTCTCCTCGACGGGAGGCGGAGCGGCGCGACGGCGAGTCGTTACCGGTGCTTCGGGAACGCTCACATCTGCAACTGCGATTGTCTCGGGCTCCGCGGGCGCAGCCGGTGTATCGGCAGCGCGCCGGCGGCGGCGAGTACCAGCCTCTGGGGACGGCTCAGCCGGTGCGGCAGGCGGCTCGACAGGCGCCGCACCACGACGACGACGCGACGGAGCGGCAGCGGGTGTCGTCGCCCGAGCTCTCTTCTCGCGCTCCCACCGCGCTCTGATACGGGCGACTTGATCGTCCGAGAGCGGTGTCAAATGGCTGCGCACTGGAACATCCATCTGCCGAAGAAGGCTTATCACCTCTTCGACGGATATTCCGAATTCGCCTGCCATGTCGTTAACGAGAAGCTTGCTCAAGCACTACCTCCTGTATTCCACCTTGATCGCGTCGGTAATTCCCTTCGCGAGTCCTGCATCGCTCACACCAATCACTGCAACTGATTCCCTGCCCGCAATCTCACCGAGCTCGCTCGATGAAAGATCGCCGATTACTCTCACCCCGCGCGCTGCGAGGAGTGATTCCACCTTGTCCAAACTATTCTGCGATGCGTCGCCTGCCACAAGCGCAATCTTCACCTTTCCACGCCGCGCCGCCTCACGCACCTGCTGAACCCCTACCACTGCGAGCCGCCCGCGAATCCCCAGTCCCACCAGACCAAGGATTTTCCGCTTCGCGGCATCGTCGATCATTCTCCCTTTCTCTTGCCTCTGCCAGTCGATTCTGCGGAGGCACCTTCAGAAGCTGCTGAACTATCACCGTCGTTGGCATTGGTTGCATATCCGCCACCGCCGTCACTGCCCATCGTTCCTGTTTCTCCACCCTCGCTGCCACTCTCCGCCGGCTCCGGAATTTCCGCATCGTCGGCATCCGTGACTTCTTCGCCGCCTTCTTCAGTAGTTAGCTCGTCGATGATCGTCATGAGGCGATCGGCTTCTTCGGGCGCGATGCCCGCGAGACGCAGGAAGTCCTCACGCTCGAGGTCGATGATGTCATCGAGAGTGCGATAGCCTGCCTCCTCGAGAACAGCGACCGTCGCCGGCTCGAGACCTTCAATCTCCGAAAGGCGCGGATTGACATTCTGCTCACCTTCGCCCGGAAGCGGCGCAAAGATCTGCTGATCCGATCCGCGCTCCATCCATTCACGGCTCGAGTAAAGCTCGATCTTCCACTCGGTCAATTCCGATGCAAGGCGAACGTTCTGTCCGTTGCGTCCGATTGCGAGTGAAAGCTGGTCTTCGTCGACGACTGCCTGGATTGTCTTTGTCGCCGCATCGCTGAAAACACGGGCAACGCGAGCGGGCGCAAGTGCGAGCTTCGCAAAGCGCTCCGGGTCTGCCGACCACGGAACGATGTCGATTCTCTCACCCTGAAGCTCATTCACGACAGCCTGCACGCGTGAGCCCTTGAGACCAACGCATGCGCCAACGGGATCGACCGAATCATCGCGCGAGAACACCGCGATCTTGGTACGATTTCCAACTTCGCGCGCAGCGGCCCTGATCTCGACGATTCCCTGCTGAATCTCCGGAACCTCCAGCTTGAAGAGCGCCTTCACGAACATCGGATCTCCGCGGCTAAGCATGAGACGCGGACCCTTGGGGGTTTCCTCGACACGCTTGAGAACTGCGCGAACCGGATCGCCCTGATGGAAATGCTCGCGATGATTCTGCTCGCGATATGGGATGACTGCTTCTGCCTCACGGAACTTGTTCAGCATGATCACGAGCTTTCCGCGCTCGATCTGCTGGACTTCACCCGAGAGAAGGTCACCAACGCGGCTCGAGAATTCGTCGCGGATCTTGCTGCGCTCGCCTTCACGGACGCGCTGGATGATGCGCTGCTTTGCGGCAAGCACAGCCATGCGGCCGAATTCGTTGAAGTCGATGGGCTCTTCGAGAACGTCTCCAATCTGGAATTCCGGATCTTCGTACCGCGCTTCCTCGAGCGAGATCTCGCGAGCGGAATCGGTCACCTCGGGCACGACTGTGCGAAGGCGAACGATGCGAATCGTTCCCTTGTCTTCGTCGATGCTCACTTCCGCCTGCACGGTTGGGCCGTGCTTCTTGGCGAGCGCTGCAGTGATGCCATCGAACAGCAGTCCATGCAGCTCCGACTTGTCGATCTGCTTGCTGTTCGTCAGCTCCCTGATCGCAGTCAGGATTTCAAGTTGACCGGCCATTACCGCTCCTTACCGTTTCCAGTTGAATGCGAGCCGCGCTTTTGTAATCGCAGCAAGCGGGATGCGACGGGAGTTACCCGATGCATCCTCCAGCACTACTATCTCCGCGCCATCGTCACCTTCGACTCCGGCGATCTTCACTTCTTTCGAGCTCAGCTCTTCCGAGCCTTCGGCGGGGTTGGCTGAAACGACAGCATCCCGGCCAGCGAACCGCCGGAAATCCCGTGCGTTTCTGAGCGGCCGTTCGATGCCCGGGGACGAGACCTCGAGCACATATCGTTCGGACACCACACCACCCTGGTCCAGCTTTGCTTCGATCGCGCGTGACGCTCGTGCGCAGTCATCGACAGTGACTTTTTCGCCGTCCGCGCGCTCGATTCTGACGTCGAGAACGGGGCGGCTTTTCGTGCCTCTCGAATGGAGCTCAAAAAGCTCCAGTCCAAGTGGCTCAAGTTCGTTTGTCACAATGTCTTGCAGCGCTTCGCTCATGTTCTTTCGAGCCGACTTCAACAAACAAAAAAATGTGGGGGTCAGCCCCACATTTTCTCGACGGCAACGATCCGTTGCGCGACGTTAAAGTCAATCTAGCTTTTGAAACTATAGAGTCAAGTTAAGCAGTCTCGTGTTCATCCGTGTTCTGGTACTGAAGCGGCTTCGAACGGTCTCGGCGCACGAATTTGCACGAAAAAAAGCGAATTAGAA
>DASUXX010000151.1:0-16430 GCA_036377755.1 Gemmatimonadaceae bacterium | reverse complement strand
AAGCAGGCGGAATCGACTGGGGTCATGCAGAAGCGCTTGCGTTTGCGTCACTTCTCGTCGAAGGCTGCTCAGTGCGCATGACTGGGCAGGACATCGAGCGCGGAACGTTCTCGCATCGTCAGGCGGTTCTCCACGATGCCGAGACAGGTGAGACGTACATCCCGCTTCAGCATCTGCCCGATGCAAAAGGAAAGTTCGAGATCTACAATTCGCCCTTGTCCGAAACTGCGGTACTTGGATTCGAATACGGATTCAGCACCGCGAAGCGCGGCGCTGTGGTTCTCTGGGAAGCGCAGTTCGGCGACTTCGTAAACGTTGCGCAGCCAATCATCGATCAATTCATCGTTTCGGATCGCGCAAAGTGGGGACAGGATTCATCACTCGTGATGCTCCTTCCGCATGGATATGAGGGACAGGGTCCTGAGCATTCGAGCGCGCGTCTCGAGCGATTCCTGCAGATGTGTGCCGAGAACAACATGTACGTCGCATATCCTTCGACGCCTGCGCAGTACTACCATATACTGCGAAGACAGGCGCATGAGGAGCGCAGGCGTCCGCTCGTTCTGATGCAGCCAAAGAGTCTGCTGCGATTGCCGGAGGCTGCGTCGCACTTGAGCGATCTCACCGATTCATCCTTCCGCACAGTCATCGATGATGAGGCGGTTGCCGGAAGTCGGGATCAGGTGAAGCGTCTCGTGTTCTGCACCGGCAAGATCTATTATGATCTTCTCGCGAAGCGCGCACCGCATATTGCTCTCGTTCGTGTCGAGCAGCTGTATCCGTGGCCGCACGATGAAGTTGCGAAGATCGTCGATCTTTATCCTTCGCTGCAGGAAGTAGTGTGGGCGCAGGAGGAGCCGAAGAACATGGGTGCGTGGACTTATGTGTCGCCGCGTCTCCGTGTATCGACTGGCAATGCGATGATCGTGCGCTACATCGGCCGGCCGGAAAGAGCGAGTCCGGCAGAGGGATACAAGTCGGCGCATGATGCCGAGCAGGCGCGAATTGTGAGTGAGGTTGTTGCGCCGCTCGATCAGCCGGCTGGGACGAGACGCAGGACTCCGGTAACGAGCCAGTAGCCTTCACAATATGGTCGGCATGAGACGAGTCGTTCTTGCAATTGTAGGATCGATGATCTTTGCTGCGCCTGTTGCTGCACAGGCGCAGCGGACCGACACGCGCAGGGTTCTCGTCATTGGAGCTCACCCTGATGATGAAGACAATCAGATCATCACGTGGCTCCAGCGTGGCAACAGGGCGGAGACTGCATATCTCTCGCTTACGCGCGGCGACGGCGGCCAGAACCTCATTGGAAATGAGCTTGGCGAAGCACTCGGCGTGATTCGCACGCAGGAGCTGCTCGCCGCGAGACGAGTAGACGGGGCGCACCAGTATTTCACGCGTGCGTACGATTTTGGTTTCTCCAAGAGCGCCGAAGAAACCTTCCGCCACTGGCCAAAGGATTCGCTGCTGAACGACGTAGTGAAAGTCGTCCGTGCGTTCAAGCCGCAGATCATACTGGCGATTTTCTCCGGTACGCCGCGCGACGGGCATGGTCAGCATCAGGTATCGGCGATCCTCGCTCGTGAGGCGTATGAAACATCGAGTGATACTGTCCGCTTTCCAGTGAAAGAGTTCGGGCCGGCGTGGACCGTGTCGAAGATGTACGCCGACGCATGGTTCGGCTTCAATGAGGGCACGCTGCGATTCAACGTTGGTGAGTATGATCCTGCTCTCGGTAAGTCATATGCAGAAATTGCTGGAGAGAGCCGGTCGCAGCACAAGTCTCAGGGCTTTGGCACTTCACAGCCAAAGGGTGTTGTATGGTCGCAAGTGAAACGGGTCGCGACGCGTGTGAACGATGCGACACCAGCTACTGAAGAGAAGTCCATCTTCGACGGCATCAGCGCAGCCGCTCCGCGCGGAACTTCGCCTGTGCACGAGCCATTCAACCGCGCGATTGTTCTCGAAGCAATCGCGGACCGTCCGTACGTCGCCCTCGGCGACAGCGCGCTCGTAACGGCCACTCTCTACAATCGCAGCGCTGAGCCGATTGCAACGAAGGGCAAAGCGATCAGGCCGGACAGTGCTTACTCGTGGAAATTCTGGTACCACGGCACGAAGATAAGTGAGCCGTGGTGGCTGGTTACTCCAAGAAACGGAGACATATTCACGCCGCCGATTTCAGGGGTGTCAGCGGACATGCGGGAGCGTGAAAACTGGCTGACCGTCAGCTATTCGGTTGGTGCGCCTGATGTGATCGGACAGAGCTCAGTCCCGATCGTTTTTCGGTACGTCGACATGGTCCGCGGCGAGATTCAGCGTCCTCTTGCTGTAGCGCCCGCAGTCAGCGTGACACTCGACAACGTAAGCGAGCTTGCACGCGCAAAGACGGAGATAGACCGCTTCTATAACGTCACTCTGCGGTCGGCGATGATGAAGCCTGCGCCTGTGCGTGTGGCGCTGACGCTCCCTGCCGGACTTACGGCTGACTCGGCGGCGAGGACGATCACGCTCGATTCGGCAGCAACGCGCACGGTGACGTTCCGTGTACACGGGAAGCTCGATCCGGGCATTCATGCAGTGCACGCGACGGCAATGTCAAATGGGCAGCAATACTCGCGCGGCTACATCCCCATAGAGTACGAGCACATCACGCCTGAGCGTATCTATCGCAACGCAGAAGTCGCGGTACATGCCATAGACATCGACGTGCCCTCGAGGCTCGACGTCGCGTACATTCGCGGCGTTGGCGACAATGTCGAGCCTGCGCTCGAACAGCTCGGCATTCCAACGACTGTAGTAGAGCCGCGCGCGATCCCCACTGTCGATCTTTCAAAGTTCAGCACCGTTGTCGTCGGGCCACGCGCGTACCAGGCGAGTAGAGAACTGATCGACAACAATACGTACCTGCTGAATTTCGCCCGCAATGGCGGAACTCTCGTTGTCCAGTATGGACAGTACGAGATGATGCGGCCGGGAATGATGCCGTATCAGATCTCGATCAGCCGTCCGCATGACAGGGTGACCGAAGAGGATGCGCCCATCACAGTGATCGATGCATCTGCTACGATCCTGCGAAAGCCGAACGCAATCTCGGCGGCCGACTTCAATGCGTGGGTGCAGGAGAGATCGCTGTACATGCCGCGCACTTTCGATGCACACTATCATCCGCTCGTCGAGCTCAACGATCCTGGCGAGCAGCCGAACAAGGGAGGAATTCTCGTGACGCCCTATGGCCGCGGGATGTATGTGTACACGACGCTCGCGTTCTTCCGCCAGCTTCCAGCAGGAGTTGGCGGAGCGGCACGGCTGTTCGTCAACCTGCTTTCATTGAATCAATCGAACAGCACGATTCGGTCAGCTGCGGGGAGCGGTAATTGAGAAAGTTCATTGCACTCGCTGCGATCGCGCTTGCCGCATGCTCGAACGACGGGCGCACAGTTCTCACGGTTTACTCCCCGCACGGTCCCGAGCTTCTCAAGTACTTCGAGGAAGGATTCGAGAAAGCACATCCCAACATCGACGTTCAGTGGGTCGACATGGGATCGCAGGAAGTACTCGACCGTGTTCGCGCAGAAGCCGCGAATGCGCAGGCCGATGTGTGGTTCGGAGCTCCGGCCGAAGCATTCGATCGCGCAGCAAAAGAGAATCTTCTCGAACCATACATCCCGACGTGGCAGAACGCTGTACCCGTGCAGGGACGCGATGAGCAGGACAGATGGTACGGCACGTATCTGACGCCCGAGGTTATCGGCTACAACACGGAAGCTGTCTCGCGCGCCGATGCGCCGAAGGACTGGGACGATGTTCTCGATCCCAAATGGAAGGGAAAGATTCTCATTCGCGATCCAATCGCATCGGGAACGATGCGCGCGATATTCGGTGCGATAATCGCTCGCTCCGTTGCAAAGACAGGATCACCCGAATCCGGATATGAGTGGCTGCGCAAGCTCGACGCGAACACGCGCGAGTACACACTCAATCCGACAATTCTCTACCAGAAAATCGGACGGCAGGAAGGAGTGATCACACTCTGGGATATGCCGGACATCGCGACGCTCAAGGATCGATTCAACATTCCGGTTGACTACATCATTCCGGCGAGCGGTACACCGCTGCTCGTCGATGGAATTGCGCTTGTCAAAGGCTCAAAGCATCCGGCAGAAGCGAAGCTCTATTATGAGTTCGTGACGACGCCCGAGGCGATGAAAGCAGCGGCAGAGAAATTCCTTCGGATTCCGGCGCGAACTGACATTCCTCAGGCTGACCTGCCGAAGTGGATCCAGCAGGCAAACTCCGAGATCAAGCCGATGCCGGTAGATCGTCAGGTGATGGCCGATCACCTGAACGAGTGGATGAAGTACTGGGACGCGAACATCAGGAACAGCGGGCGCAAGAAGTGAGTGACGGCTCGCT
Source organism: Gemmatimonadaceae bacterium (assembly GCA_036377755.1). GTDB lineage: Bacteria > Gemmatimonadota > Gemmatimonadetes > Gemmatimonadales > Gemmatimonadaceae > UBA4720. The sequence continues at coordinate 12,011 of DASUXX010000151.1, read as the reverse complement.
CGCGCTCGAGCGAATCACACGCCGGTTTGGCGATCACGTAGCCGTCAATGAAATCTCCTTCGAAGTTCCAGCGGGTCAGCTGCTTGCCCTGATCGGCGCGTCAGGCTCGGGCAAGACAACAACACTTCGCATTGCTGCAGGATATGAGACGCCGGATGGCGGGCGGGTTCTGCTCAACGGCCAGGACATCACAGCACTGCCGCCACAGAAGCGCGGATTCGGCATGGTGTTCCAGCATTATGCGCTCTTTCCGCACATGCCCGTCGGACAGAATGTCGCCTTCGGGCTGGAGGCCCGTGGTGTAGACAAGACGCAGCGAAGGCAGAAGGCGCAGAAAGCGCTCGAAGCTGTGGGACTCGCGAACGCGATCGATCGTACCATCCAGTCGTTATCGGGAGGTGAGCAGCAGCGTGTCGCGCTGGCTCGAGCGCTCGTGATCGAGCCCAAGGTGCTACTGCTGGATGAGCCGCTTTCCAATCTCGATCCAACGCTCCGCCAATCAACGCGCGACGAGCTGCGGGCGATGCTGCATCGCGTCGGCGTTCCCGCACTGTTCGTCACGCATGACCAGGAAGACGCGTTTGCAATTGCAGATCGAATCGCACTCATTCGAAAGGGCGTACTTCTACAGATTGGAACTGCGGAGGATCTCTACGATCGTCCTGCATCTCTCGGTGTGGCGACGTTCATCGGTCGCTCGACGATTGTGCCGGCGGAAGACCTTGGCGACAGGATCGCGATAACAATCGGAGGAGCCCGCCGGGAATTCTCCGCGACGCGACCGGTTTCATCGAGAATCAATTCGCCGCTCGCTGTGCTGCGTCCCGATGCGCTCGAGATTGCGACAGGCGACGATAGTACCTGGCGCGGGCAGGTAATCAATCGCCGATTCACGGGCGGCAGTGTGGTCTACAAGATTCACACATCAGACAGCGTGGAGCTCGAGGTAGAGTCTGCGCGAATGGACCTTCGCGAAGGCGACAATGCAGGGGTCGTTGTCGCGCGCGAGCCGATTCCGATCGTGAGCGCCGAGTGAAGAAGGGTGGGCGGGAGACGTGGGTGCTGGCACTGCCGGTTCTCGCGCTTCTCATCTGGACTGTCATTTATCCCAACCTCGCAGTCATTGCGGGGAGCTTCGAGAACGGACTCGGTCACTGGCGCGAGTTCATGGCGAGTCCATCGGACATCGAAGCGCTCACGACGAGCATCGTCATATCGATAGCGTCTGTCGTATTCTCAGTGCTGATCGGAGTTCCGCTCGCGTTTCTTCTCAGCCGATTCGAATTTCCCGGACGCCGAATATTGAAGGCAGTAGCGACGCTGCCTGCGGCGCTTCCACCGCTCGTCGGTGTGATTGCGTTTCTCTTTCTGTATGGGGAAAGCGGGCTCGTAACGCGCGCAATACAAAACATGTTCGGCATGCGCGAGGCACCGTGGCGGCTCACTGGAGTGTGGGCGATCATATTCGTGCACGCGTACACGATGTACGTGTATGTATTTCTGTTCGTATCCGCGGGTCTCGACCGTTTCGACACGACACTGGATGAAGCAGCAGGAGGACTGGGAGCCAGCTCATGGCAGCGACTGAAGCGGGTTACGCTGCCACTTCTTACGCCAGCTCTTGCCGGCTCGATGCTGCTCGTCTTCATGACATCGCTCGGATCATTCTCAGCCCCTTATGTGTTCGGCGGTGGAATCAGAGTTCTTTCGACGCAAATTGTCGCGTCGAAGCTGAACGGATCGATGGGGCTGGCATATGTCGAGACGACGGTGCTTGCGTTGAGCGCCGTCGCGGGATTGTTGTTGTTCCGATGGCTCGAGGGCAAGCGGAAATACACTTCCTCAGGCAAAGGCGCTGCAACGCGCCGTCCGCTCAAGTCACGAACGACTCAGGTCATCGCGGCACTGCTGGGATTTATTACCGTAGTGATACTAATTCTCCCGCATTTGATGGTAGTGCTCGTTTCATTTGCGCGCGATGGAACGTGGACCACACAGGTTCTTCCGCCCGAGTACACCGTCGACAACTACCGGCGGCTTTTCACTGAAGCGCAGCTGTGGAAGCCGATCATGAACAGTGTGTGGATGGCCATTCTCGCGACTGCTGCGAACGTGGTGGTGTGCTTTGTAGCGGCGTATCTCATCGTGATGAGGAAGTTTGCGGGCCGCAGGCTGCTCGAAATCCTTACCGCACTTCCGTGGGCGATTCCTGCAACTGCAATTGCACTCGGCCTCGCTGCGACATTCAACCGGAATGACCTGCTGTCACTGCGTGTGCTTCTTGTAGGTACGTTCTGGATTCTTCCTGTCGCTTATTTCGTTCGCAACATTCCATTGGTGTCGACCGCTGTCGAAAGCTCGCTGAGACAAATGGACGCGTCACTCGAAGATGCAGCCCGCGGACTTGGCGCATCGTGGTGGCTCACGATGCGGCGCGTAATTCTTCCCGCCGCGCGGCCTGGACTCGTTGCGGGCGCGCTGCTTGCGGCAGTGACTGCAGTTGGCGAGTTCGTGGCGAGTGTCGTTCTTTACACGCATGCGAACCGGCCAATATCGCTCGAGATTCTCGCGCAGCTCCGCGCGCTCGCGTTCGGAACTGCGGCAGCATATAGCGTTCTCCTGATATTGCTCGTTCTCATCATGACACTTACGGCGCGCAGCCTGGAAGAACGGATGGCGTAGGTGAATCGTCCGCATGTCGTGATCATCGGCGGAGGCTTTGGAGGCCTCAGTGCGGCGAAGCATTTGCGCACTGCGAATGCGGACATAACGGTGATTGACAGGACGAACCATCATCTATTTCAACCATTGCTGTATCAGGTGGCAACGGCCTCGCTTTCACCGGGCGATGTTATCGCGCCAATCAGGCACGTACTGCGTCATCAGCGCAACACGAACGTCATCCTTGCAGAAGTCAGCCGGATCGATGTCGAGAAGCGCACCGTTCACATCGATTATCCTGCGCGCGACATCTCATACGATTATCTCATCGTCGCGCCGGGCTCACGACATGCCTACTTCGGACACGACGAATGGGAGCCGCTCGCACCTGGGCTCAAGGCAATTGAAGATGCAGCGGAGATAAGGCGAAGATTTCTCCTTGCGTTCGAGCGTGCGGAAAAATCGGACGATACTGCCGAGCGTGATTCCTATATGACGTTTGTGGTTGTTGGAGGCGGACCAACAGGCGTCGAGCTATCCGGAGCGTTTCCAACAATTGCGCGAAAGGCGCTGTATCCGGATTTCAGGAACATCGACACGCGAAATACGCGCGTCATTCTTCTCGAGGGTGGTCCGCGTGTTCTTCCAAGTTTTCCGGAAGAGCTTTCGGAGAATGCCAGGAAAAGTCTCGAAGACATTGGCGTCGAGGTGCGGACGTCTTCGATCGTCACGCGCATCGAGCCTGATGCAGTGTACATCGGCGACGAGCGTATTCCGACAAAAACTGTTTTCTGGGCGGCAGGAAATGCCGCATCGCCTCTTGGCCGAACACTCGGCGTGCCTCTGGACCGCGTAGGCAGAGTGCTGGTCGATGACGATCTCTCGATACCTGGGCATCAGGAAGTGTTCGTGATCGGTGACCTCGCTCTCGTAAATCGACCTGATGGTCGGCCGGTGCCCGGTGTATCGCCTGCTGCAATTCAGGAAGGAAAGCGCGCTGCGAAAAACATTCGCCGGCTGATGGGTCGGCTGCCTACTGAGCCATTTCGTTATCGGAACAAGGGCGATCTCGCGGTAATCGGTCGCTCACGCGCTATTGGAGATTTTGGATTCTTTCAGATCACTGGGTTCACTGCGTGGTTGTTCTGGCTCTTTGTTCACATCATGTATCTGGTGGGGTTCCGTAACCGCATCTCGGTATTCATCGAGTGGGCGTACAGCTTCTTCACTTATCAGAGAGGTGTGAGACTGATCACAGGATCCGAGAGGATCCCAGAAGGTCAGAAACTACAAAACCGGGGGTAGGCACCGGTGCACACCGATCACACCGATCACACCGATCACACCGATAAACCAGGGGTAGGCACGGACACTCACGGACACTCACAGACACTCACGGACGAAATGGACGGCCAATCGCACATGCGACGTCCGAAACTCAATTCTTTATTTTTTGTTGTTTTGTTAACGTCTTTGCCTCTATTCCGTTTGTCCGTGGGTGCCCGTGCTTGTCCGTGAGTGTCCGTGCCTACCCCTGGTTTATACAGGTTCGGTGTGCATCGGTCGAATCGGTGGGCATCCGTGGCAGTTCCCGCGGGTTTCGAATGTTTCGGCTAAATCCGCGCCTGCTACGGTAAGCGAACCTGTCCCTTAGCTTCAGCCGCCACAGTAACGCGCCGTCCATCATCTACGCCGAGGCCGAGGAACAACGAGCCTAGAACAAGAACGGCGGAAGTAAGGAAAGGAATCCCGCGCCCGAAGTGGTCGTACGAAAATCCAGCCCATAACGGGACGAGCACGCGGGAGAGACCACCATACGTCTGCTGCACTCCCATATATAGTCCGCGCTCGCTCGAGGGGATCACTCGTGATAGCAGTGACGTGACACATGGGAAAGTGAATGCAGTTCCCAAAGGAACCAGCGCGACGGTTACCGCAAGCAGAACATAGTTGTGAACGAACGGATACGATGCGAGACCTGCCGCTAGCAGAACCAGACCGATTCGCGACAACCGAGCCTCGCCAAACTTCTCCACCATTCGTCCCAGAATTCCCGCACGCGTCAGCACCGAGATCGCGCCGATGTACGTAAAGAAAATCCAGATACGGTGCTCGCCGATTCCGAATTGATCAGCAAGGAAGAGCGGAAGGATTGCAGTTACGGCCGAGAATGCGCCCATTGCAATTGCATAGATCCAGATCAATCGCGGACCCGCCTCGGCAGCATGCGTAACTACATGTGCAATCGCACTGCGTGAAGCGCCGCGCTTGCGCACTGCGATCCTTGCATCCTCCATGTCGCGTGATTCACGCAGATACTTCCACGCAAACAGCATGTTGATGAGGCAGAGTCCTGCAGCCATAACGCCGGGACCGCTATGTCCCATCAGAAGAGCCAGTGATCCGAGCGGCGGGCCGAGCGCAACGCCAAGATTCGTCGCTGCCGAGAGCCATCCAAGAGCTTTAGCGCGATTCTCCGGCTCGGTGGAATCAGCGACATACGCCTGAATAACACCCACCGTTCCGCCGCCGGCACCCTGCACGATTCTCGATAGAAGAAGCAGCCAGATCGAGTTCGCATATGCAAATACCACATATGCAACCGCTGCCGCACCAAGACCGACAAGAAGAGCAGGACGGCGGCCGTATTTATCCGAGAATCGTCCCCATAGTGGAGCGCTGAGCAGCTGAGCTGCGGTGAACGAAACGACCATCACCGTCACCATCAGCGAGCCTGCTCCCAGGTCCCGCGCATAGAACGGCATGAGCGGGATCACCATGAGCAATCCCACCATGTCGACAAACGCCGTAATGATGAGGACGAGCAGCTTCTTGAGCATCAGCTACTCTGCAGCTTTACCCAATGCCGCCGGCGGAACCGCCCGGCCGACAACCCCCGCAAGAGCGACGATGGTCAGGAGATAGGGAATCATCTCGATGAACTGCGAAGGAATGAGCTGATTTCCCTGAAGCTGAATCTGCAGAGTCTCAGCAGCGGCGAAGAGAAGACACGCAAGCGCGGCGCGCACCGGGTCCCACCTGCCGAAGATCACTGCGGCAACGGCGATGAATCCACGGCCTGCAGTCATCTGATCCGTGAACTGATGCTGGTCAAGCGCGAGAAAGACTCCACCGAGTCCGGCAAGAATTCCGGAGATTGCAACCGCAACGTATTGAACAGCAGATGCCTTTATGCCGAGGCTCTTTGCAGCTTCGGGATGCTCACCGACTGCGCGCACACGCAATCCATAGGGCGTGCGATATACGAGAAACGCGAGAACCGGCACAAGCAGCAATCCAAGCCACAGGAGGGGATTGTCGAAGCCGTGCCATCGCAGGTCGCCGCCAAATCCAGGAATTCGCGGTGAATTCGATGAGCTTGCGAAAGCCAGCTTCAAAAAGAATCGCGTAACACCGATCGCGAGAAGATTGATCGCGATACCGGTAACGACCTGATCGGCGCGATACCTGATCGACGCAACGGCGTGAATCAATCCAAAGATCAATCCACCGAGCATTCCGCACAGAACGCCGATCCAAGCGCTGCCCGAATAGTGCGCACCAAGTGTCGCCGAGAACGCGCCGGTGAGCATGTAGCCTTCGAGCGAAAGGCTGATGACTCCGGATCTCTCCGCGATCACGCCACCGCTTGCCGCAAACAGGTACGGCACCGCGATGCGGATCATCTGCGTGATGAAGGAGATCGGGTTCATGCGGCGACCGGCTTGCGTGCGCGCCTGAGTGCAGCGCGGACTTCAGGGACTGACATCGCTACCGCGAGAATTACAACACCCTGGAGAACCTCGACCATCTGCTTCGGTACGAACGCGTGAATCGCTAATCCACCCTGTGACAGAGTGGCGAAGAACAACGCGGCGAGCACGACACCGACAGGATGATTTCGTCCAACGAGAGCGACAGCGATTCCAAGGAATCCCGAACCGCCTGCGAATCCTTCCTCGTAATAGCTCTTGTACCCGAGCACGTAATTCACGCCGCCAAGTCCGGCGATTGCGCCTGACAGAATCATCGCGCGCATCCACGTCGCACCAACGCTCACACCGCCATATTCGGCAGCCTCGGGCTGCAATCCCACCGCACGAAGCTCATAACCGCGACGACTGCGGAAGAGATAAACCCACGTAAGTGCTGCTGCGATGAGCGCGACGATAATCGTGAGATTCGCAGCCGATCCGTGGAACGCCTGAATGAACGCGTCGAGACGCGGGATTGCGCCGTTGTGGATCTCCGGAGTGTGCAGTGTTTCAGGAACGTGGAGCTTAGCCGCAACTATATAGTTGAGCAGCGCGAGCACCACGAAGTTCAGCATGATCGTGACAATTACTTCGTGAGCTCCGTACTTGACCTTGAGCCATCCCGGTATTGCGCCGACAATTCCGCCGCCGATCATCGCGGCGATGAGGCACAGCACGATTGCAACGATACCGGGCATGTGCGGTGAAAGTCCCAATCCGAGAAGTGCCGCGAGAAATCCGCCTGCCGCGAGCTGGCTCTCCGCGCCAACGTTGAACAAACCCGCGCGAATACCGAGCGACACTGCGAGCCCGGTGAATATGAGCGTTGTTGCTTTATATAGAACCTGACCGAATCCGTAGGCGTTGCCCCACGTTCCTTCGAGCAGCAGCCGATACACCGTTGCAGGTGACTGGCCGTAGCTCATGATGAGGAGATCGCCGCAGATCAACGCAACCAGCAGCGCAACTATCGGCGGAAACAGTGCTTCTTCGAGGTTTTCGCGGAGTCTCGAGCTCACGCAGCGCTCTCCGAGCGAGTGCCGGTCATGTATTCGCCGAGCGTTTCTTCATCGACCTCTTCGATGGGCATCACCTTCGTAAGTTTTCCCCGGTACATCACCGCGACTCTGTCTGCCAGCGCAAGAATCTCCTTGAGCTCGGCGGATACGAGCAGAACCGCTTTGCCATCTGCGCGCGCTTCACGCAGCTGCGCATGAATGAACTCGATGGCCCCGACGTCGACACCGCGAGTCGGCTGGGATGCAAGCAGGATGCTGAATGCGCGCCCCATCTCGCGCGCGATTACAACTTTCTGCTGGTTGCCGCCGGACAGCGCGCGCGCAGGCAGCTCACGTGATGGCGGACGAATGTCGAACTTCCTGATCTTGCTCTCAGCGTTTTCCTCGATGTGGCCGCCATTGAGAACTCCGCGTCTGGAGTAATCACCCTGAAGGCCAAGCACCAGGTTGTCGGAGATCGAGTAATCGAGTATCAAGCCACGGCGGTGGCGATCTTCAGGAATATGAGAAACCCCGTAATCGCGGCGTGCACTCACATCCTCAGTCGTAACATCGTGACCGTTGACTCTCATGATGCCTGAATGAATCGGACGGAGTCCGGCAAGCGCCTCGATGAGCTCCGACTGTCCGTTCCCTTCGACACCTGCAATGCCGAGAATTTCTCCCGGCCTGATCGAGAATGTCACACCGTCGACAGCGCGCGTGTTGCGCGAGCCCATCACGACGAGGTCATTGACCCTGATGGCCGATGTCATGTCATCCGACGGGTGGAATCCCGTTTCGGAGTCCGGTGGTGCCGGCATTTCCTGAGTGGCGGTGCCGAGCGCGGAAGCCTCGTCGCGCGAGCTGAGTACGACGTCGCGTCCCACCATTGCGCGAGCAATGAGAGCAGGAGTCGTCTCTGAAGTCTTGAGACGATCCACTGTCTGCCCTGCACGCATCACGGTAATGACGTCGGATATCTCGATGACTTCATCGAGGCGGTGCGTGATCAGAACGATCGTGCCGCCCGACTCGCGCAGCTTGCGAAGGACGCCCCACAGCTCCTTCACCTCAGGGGGAGAAAGCACAGCGGTCGGCTCGTCGAGAACGAGAATTTTTGCACCGCGGTACAGAGTCTTCAGAATCTCGACACGCTGCGCCTCACCAACGGAGAGATCGGAGACTGTGGAGTCTGCGGTAACAGCGAGGCCAGTTTCCCTGCTGAGCTTCTCGACTTCTGCAACTGCCTTCGCGTAGTCGAACCGCAATCCGCTCCTCGGCTCCATGCCAAGGACGATGTTCTCGGCGACTGTAAGAGTCGGCACGAGCATGAAGTGCTGATGAACTACGCCAATGCCTGCAGCAATCGCATCGCTGGTCGACCATCCGGTGACGTCGCGCCCGTTCACGACCATCTTGCCGGCATCCGGCTTTTGCAATCCGCCGAGGATTTTCATGAGGGTCGATTTGCCGGCGCCGTTTTCGCCTACGAGCGCGTGAATCTCACCGTGTCTTACTTCGAGGGACGCCCCGCGGTTGGCTCGAACTGAGCCGAACGTCTTGTCGATTCCCTCCATGCGGATCGCGAAATCATCGCGGTTGCCTGTAACGGTGGCATTTCCCGTCATCTGGTGCTCGGCACCTTTATCCTGCCGGCAATGATTTCCTGTCGAAGCTGCTCCACGCGCGCGTGCACGTCGTCAGGAATCAGCTTCCTGTTGCGATCATCATACACATAACCGACGCCATTCTCAGCGAGACCGAACGAATAAATGCCGCCTTTGAACGTCTTGTTCTGTACACGCTGGATGGCATCGAACACTGCTGCGTTCACGCCTTTTACCATCGATGTGAGAACATGCCCCGGTGCTTCATCGTTCTGGTCCGCGTCGACACCGATCGCGAGCTTGTTCATTGTGCGCGCCGCTTCGAAAACGCCCTGGCCGGTAGACCCCGACGCATGGAAGATCACCTCGACACCTGATTGATACTGACTCAGTGCGAGCTCTTTTCCTTTACCCGGATTCTTGAACGCTTCGGGAGTGACACCGGCGTATTGAGCGATGACAGTGCAATCGGGGCAGACCTGCTTTACCCCCGCGCGATAACCCGCTTCGAATTTATGAATCAGCGGAATGTCCATGCCGCCGACGAACCCGATCTTTTTGGATTTACTGACGAGCGCCGCGAGCGCGCCAACGAGGAACGAGCCTTCTTCCTCGCGGAACTTGAGAGCAGCGAGATTCGCTGGGGGCGGTATGACGTTGCCCTTGTCGTCCACGGCAAGAGCGTAATCGACACCGGCGAATGACACGTTGGGATATTCTTTTGCGAGCTTCGTCAGGTCATCGGAAAAAATGAATCCGACGCCAATGACGAGATCCATGTTCTCGGCAGCGAGGAGACGCAGGCCCGCTTCGCGGTCCGAGCCCTCGCCTGGCTCGATGAACCGGATATTGGGATGAAGAATCTTGACGGCGCTGTCTGCACCTGCATAAGCGCCGTCATTGAAAGACTTGTCACCGCGCCCGCCGACGTCGAGCACGATACCGACATTGGTTGCTCCGGGCCTGCCTTCTTCGAGGCTCGACCTGCCGCCCGCAAAAAGCAGCGCGGCATGAACTATCAGGAGCCCCGCTGCTACAAGAAAAAGTTTCCGCATCGATGCAAGATATTCGCGCACTGAGCGGCCACAGGCAAGGCAGAACGCCCCTTTCGATACAGGGCGGCGCTCTCTTGATTTCAGGATATGCCAGAGAGATTCAGGACGCGCTTTCTCGTCGTCGGGAGCGGAGTAGCCGGGCTTCACACCGCCTGGCGTGCATCATCCGACGGGGACGTGACGGTCCTGACCAAGCGATCCTTGTTCGATAGTGCGACTGCTTATGCGCAGGGTGGGATCGCGGCCGCCCTCGGAGCTGGAGATTCTCCGGAGCTCCACCGGAAGGATACCCTCGCTGCAGGTGCCGCGCTTTGTGACGCAGAAGCCGTTGCAGTTCTCGTCGAGGAGGGGCCCGCACGTGTTCGCGAGCTGCATACAGCGGGTGCCGACTTCGACCTCGAACCGGGCGGAAAATTCAAGCTTGGCAAGGAGGCCGCGCATTCGCGGCGGCGAATCGTTCACGCTCACGGCGACCAGACAGGCGCCGAAGTAGCGCGTACACTCATCGAGCGTGTGCGCGACACCAAATCGATTCAGGTTCTCGAGAAAACCCGCGTGCTCGATCTGATATGCAGCAATGGCGTATGTCACGGCATTCGGGCAACGCGCGCAGGTAAGCCGATCGAGATAATCGCTGATGCAACGGTGCTCGCAACAGGCGGATGCGGCCAGGTCTATCGCTATACAACCAATCCGCAGGTTGCGACCGGCGATGGGTATGCAATTGCGCACCGCGCAGGCGTCAAGCTCGCCGACATGGAGTTCGTGCAGTTTCATCCAACGGCGCTCGAGACGTCCGAGAATCCTCTCGCGCTCATATCGGAAGCAGTTCGAGGTGAAGGCGCTGTTCTTGTCGACGATGCAGGTGTCCGGTTCATGCTCAAGCGGCACCGTCTTGCCGAGCTTGCCCCGAGAGATGTTGTAGCGCGTGAGATTTATCGAGAACGACAGCGCGGCAGCAGGGTATATCTCGATGCTACGAAACTTGGAAAAAGCTTTCGTACGCGATTTCCAGGAATCTTCGCGTTGTGCAAGGCGCGGGGCATTGACCCGTCGAAGGATCTGATACCGGTGATTCCCGCTGCACATTACATGATGGGTGGCATAGTGACCGACCTCGCGGGCAAGTCCAGCATGGACCGGCTCTATGCGTGCGGAGAGGTTTCACGAACGGGTGTTCACGGTGCGAATCGTCTGGCCTCCAATTCGCTACTCGAAGGGCTCGTGTTTGCCGAGCGTGTAGCGCGTGACATGATCGCGCAGGAGCCGATTACTAAAATTCCGCGAAAGCGGGACTGGGAAGCACCGACGCTGACGGATCGCGGCGCAGCTCAGGTTGCAGCGGATTCCGTCCGGCGCGTCATGTGGGACTTCGTTGGAATCGACCGCTCGGCAAAAGGACTTCGTGAGGGACTCGATCGATTGTCCGAAATAGAGAAGCGGCTTCCGGTGGGTGCAACCGAGGAAGCGAACATGATCGATACTGCGCGTCTCATCGCTCGCGCTGCGCTGCTGCGAAAGGAATCACGCGGCGGACACTTTAGAAGTGATTTCCCTCACGCCGTGCGTAAGTGGCGTGGCAGGCATATAGAATTCTGAGATGACAACAACAGCAATACGAAACGAGGTGACCGAGCTCCAGAACGAGATCAAGCGTCTCGCAAAGGAGAAGAATGCGGTAATCCTCGCGCACAATTACGAAAGACCTGAAGTTCAGGATGTCGCTGACTTCGTTGGTGACTCACTGGGTCTCAGCAGGGAAGCAGCGCGGACTGACGCGGATATCATCGTGTTCTGCGGTGTGCACTTCATGGCTGAGACTGCCGCGGTGCTCTCACCTCAGAAGATGGTTCTGCTCCCTGATCTCGCCGCGGGATGTTCTCTCGCAGCGACTGTCGATGGAGAGCAGCTGCGTGCGTGGAAGGCGGAGCA
>DASUXX010000150.1:0-7225 GCA_036377755.1 Gemmatimonadaceae bacterium | reverse complement strand
CAGTTTCCAGTTCTCAATCCCAGTCTTCAGTTACCAGTGCTTAACGAATTCCTTCTCGCGCCCCGCTGAAGTTGTATCGGATTCCGAATTCAAAGAATCCAAGCGCATCATCGAGCAGGAAGCGCGAGTTCGCCGGAACGTATGATGCCTGGCCGAACACAGCTGCCTTGCCGAATTGCGCCTGCAGTCCACCCATCATGAGAAATGCCGACTGGCTCTTACGCTCATCGATTCTGTCATAGACTGCATCATCGACGTCAGCTTCTTCATCAGCAAGCAGCGGATATGCGTCACCGATCAGGTTGATCGCGAGGCCGAGGCCTGCATACGGACGGAGCCGGCCAAACGCTTTAGGGAAAGCAAGCGCTGCAAAGCCAATGCGGCGCAGCTTGTCCACCTCGACCGGGCGCACACTGCCTTCAGCATTCGGATCGAACACGGCTGACACAGCGTTGATGTTGGCCTGATCGACTGACACGTATAGCGCGCCATGTGTGCGCGTGATCAGCCACTCAGCGCCGAACGTTGCAGCGGTCTCACCTTTACCGTAGTACACCGGTGTGTACGTCGACACGCCGCCCTTCACACCCCAGAACCATGAATCCTCGAAGTCCTTCACCCGCTGTGCCGAAGCCGCAGCAGGAATGAGCGCGGCGCTCACGAGGCCGGCAACGAACCATCTCGTCTTTCGCATTCTATCGATGCCCCTGCCGGCGTTCTCTCGATTTACCGGCCGTTGGTGCGACCGGGGAAAGTCACACGTCGTCTCAGATTATTCCGAGCTTCCTTCCGACGGTCTTGAAGGCATTGACTGCCTCGTCGATATCGTCGCGTGAATGTGCCGCGCTGAGCTGACACCGTACACGTGCCTGCCCGTGCGGAACCACGGGAAACCCGAATCCCGTTACAAAGACGCCTTCCTCCAGCAACATGTCACTCATTTGGATGGCGGTGGCCGTTTCCCCTACGATTATGGGCACAATCGGGGTCTCTCCGGCCAGGGGCTTGAACCCGGCCTCCGTTATCTGACCACGGAAATAATCGGCGTTGTCACGCAGCTTCTTAACACGATCGGGATGCGCATTGAGAAACTCGATCGACGCGAGTGCGCTCGCTGCAACAGTAGGAGGCAGCGCGTTCGAGAACAATTGCGGGCGCGATCGCTGAGTCAGCATGTCACACAACGACGCAGGTCCCGCAACGAATCCGCCTGCTGCACCTCCGAGAGCCTTGCCGAGTGTAGATGTAATGACGTCGACTTCGCCGAGTACTCCGAAATGCTCCGCTGTTCCGCGCCCGTGCTCGCCAAGAACACCGGTAGCGTGCGAATCATCCATTACGACGATTGCATTGTGCTTGCGCGCCAGGTCCAGGATGTCGGGAAGCTTCGCAATGCTTCCTTCCATCGAGAAGACACCGTCAGTCCAGATGATGCGGCGCTTTGCATCCTTTGCGCTTTCGAGCTTCGATTCGAGGTCGGACATGTCCGAGTGCGCGTAAACTCCAGTCGTGCACTTCGTGATTGCCTTGGCGAGTCTCAGCGAGTCGATGATCGACGCATGATTGAGTGCATCCGATACGACGAAGTCTCCCTGCTCGACGACAGTCGCGGTAAGACCTTCATTTGCGTTCCACGCGGAGACATATGAGAGCGACGCCTCGGTCCCTGCGAGCTTCGCAATTGCTTCTTCGAGCTCGCGATGAATCGTGAATGTCCCGCAAATGAACCGCACGCTGCCTGTACCGGCTCCATACTTCTCGAGCCCTTCGATTCCTGCGTGAATGACCTCCGGCTCATCAGAGAGACCGAGATAGTTATTCGATGACAAGATGAGCACTTCACCGCGCCCTTCCATCTGCACACGCGAAGACTGAGGCGAGTCGAGATAATTGAGCCGCTTGTAAACGCGATCGGCTTTGAGCTGCTCGATGTTCGCTTTTAATTCGTTATCAAACGCACTATTGAGTGCCAAGAGTATACCCTCTGTGTCTCTGTTATCTCTGTCAGGCCCGCGAAGCGCCGCCCTCTGCGCCCTCGGATGCCGTCAGGCGACTAGGCGACCTCAAACACAACTTTCCCGGCATCCCCCGACTTGATTGCCGCAATCGCGGCATCAAACTCGGACATCGGGAAGCGGTGAGTAATCACCGGCTCCGGATTGAATTCGCCAGCTCTAAGGAACCTCGTCATCTGGTGCCAGGTGTCGTACATCTTGCGGCCCACAACGCCATAGATCGTGATGCCCTTGAATATCACTTCCTTTGGAAGATCGAGCTCGATCGGCTTTGATGGAATGCCAAGCATCTGAACTCGCCCACCAACACGCACGAGTGCGAGTGCCTGGTGAATCGCAGCAGGAACTCCGGACATCTCGAGTACGACATCGACACCGAGCCCATCCGTCCGCGATTTAACGACAGCATCTGCTTCGCGCGGCGTTACAGTGTCGTGGGCACCCATTTGTTTGGCGAGCTCGAGTCGCTTCGGATTGATGTCCGACGCAATCACGCGCGATGCACCAGCCGCTCGGCAGATTCCAACCGCGAAGATCCCAATTGGCCCGCAGCCTGTGATGAGAACCGTAGCTCCTGGTATCTCAGCGGTGAGCGCGGTGTGAAATGCATTACCCATCGGATCGTGAATGCCGCCGACATCGTAGCTGATCGAGTCATCGAGATGCCACACATTCGTGGCAGGCATTGCGATGTATTCGGCAAAGCATCCGTCGCGATCGACGCCGATGATCTTTGTATAGGGGCAGACATGCGCATTGCCGGTTCTGCAGAGAAGACATCTGCCGTCTACGATGTGACCCTCCGCGGTTACGCGATCACCCTCCTGCACGTCGGTTACGAGGTGACCAACCTGCACGACGTCACCCGCGAATTCGTGGCCGACGACGAATGGCGGCTTGCAGCGCGAGCTCGCCCACTCATCCCAGTCGTATATGTGCACATCGGTGCCGCACACTCCGGCGCGACGCACGCGAATGAGAACTTCATCATCTCTGATGCGCGGCTCGGGAACATCACTCAGAACAAATCCGGGGCCCGCCTTGTCTTTGACTAATGCTTTCACTTGGACACAGATCAAAAAAGGGAAACTGAAAATTAACTGCACTGCGTACTAACGGCATTACGTACTCACCGCAGTTCGTACCAACGGCACTGCTTACTGCTTACTGACTAATACTGCGTACCAGGTACGCAGTGCCGTTGGTACGCACTCGTAGTCAGTAAGCAGTAAGCAGTGCCGTTGGTACGCAGTGCTGTTGGTACGTAGTGCAGTTAGTACGGAGTGCAGTTAGTACGGAGTGCAGTGAGCACGTCGAGTACTGCGTGCTGAAAAATTTTGTTGGAATTACTCATTGCATTCAAAAAGTGATGTATCTATATTCGCGATTAGTTACGTAAAGCATTGCATGCATCATGCTGATCGTAACTGTGCGTGCCGGTTAGGACGCGCTGCAGCAATCGCCGGTTCCACCGGGGAGTCGGCGAAAGTTCAACTCCATCATGGAGCGACAAATGGCAGCGAAGAAAGGACGCAAGGCAGCAAAGAAGGGCGCACGCAAGGGCGGCGCAAAGAAGGGCGGACGTAAGGGCGGTGCAAAGAAGGCCGCAAAGAAGGGCGGAGCAAGAAAGCGCCGCTAGCAGTTGGCCAGCATAACTGGCTGAACTGATTTGCAAGAAAGCCGGCCCGTGAGCCGGCTTTTTTGTCGCCTGCAATCAGCGCGAGTATCGCGCGCTCGCAAGCTCGAGAATTCTTTCGATCAGCTGCGGATACTCGATGCCACTCTTCGCAGCCGCCGTTGCGAACTCGGCACTCTTCTCGAGATAGCAGTTTGGATTGACCTCGATGACATAGATCTCTTCCTTGTCTGTTACACGGAGATCCACTCGCGCGTAATCACGCAACCGTAGAGCATGAAACGCATCGATCGCAACCTTCTGCATCCTCGACGAGAGGTCTTCACTTAGCTCAGTGGGAAACACTGACCTGGTTCCCTCGAATTCGGCGCCCTTCTCATCGCCGTCGTCGCCCCACTTCGCCTCCCAGCTCGCAATCTTCGGCATTCCCTCAGGATATCCCGAGAAGTCGAGCTCGATGACAGGCAGTGCCTGCGCATCACTGTTGCCGAGTACTCCGACATAGAACTCGCGGCCCTCGATGAACTCTTCAGCGAGTACAGGACTCTGATATTCAGTCTGCAGCGAGCTCATCGTCTGCAGCAGCTCCTGCACGTCGTTCACGATCGACTTCTGTGTAATGCCGAGTGATGCATCTTCCTGCGGCGGCTTGAGAATCAACGGAAACTTGATGTCACCCGCCCAGTCCACGGCGCCGCGAAACACTGTTGCGAAGCGCGCGGTGAGAATTCCGTGAAATGTGAGAACTTTCTTGGTCAGAGTCTTGTCGCCAGCGAGGATCAACCCTGCCGGACTCGAGCCCGTATAACGCATGCCGAGAAGATTGAGCAGCGCAGCGACATTTGATTCGAGCGCGCTGCGCCCAGCGAATGCTTCAGCGAGATTGAAGACAATGTCGGGCTTGTCGTCCGTCAGCGCTTTCATCAATGGCTCGACCGCATCGTCGACCATGATCCGGCGGCACGCATGATCGTTTGCTGCGAGTGCCTGTTCGATGTTCGCAAGAACCGGATCTACCGGATCTTCAACCGCATCTTTCGTGTGCAGCAGGGCGACGTTCACGATGTGCTCCGTTTGCGCGAGATGCGCGCGGTGCGGTAGTTCATCATCACGGCAGTCCCGAAAGCCGTGAGCTCGATCAGCGTAGAGGCCTCGAGACCGCGCACAGTCAGGCCGAGTGAAGCTACGCGTGAGCGGAGCATGTCGACAAGTTGTTTCACCGCGGAAGGACTTTCGCCGGTCCAGTACGAAATGCGATGAACGATCTCGCGACGATGAGCGGCGAGAAAATCCGCGGCAGGCTGGCCGTCCGGTGCTTCAGCGCGCGATCCGAAAATATTTCGCAGATCTCCGTCAAAGATTGGCGAGTCTGTGAGAGGAATCTGTTCTGACAGCGACCGGTAATGATCGGCGAGCGAATATCGCATTGCTGTCACCGGAAGATCATCATCCGTTGGAACAGGTGCGTCGGGTAATTCGTCGCCGACTTCCTGCATCACTCGATCGATGTACTCCAGCTTCATCAGCGCCGGCCATCCGTCATACGCTTTCTTCCAGTCGAGATCGGGAGTGAGCCACACCGCGAATGATTCCGCGAAGTCCTCGTCGGGATGCTTTTGTGCATACCAGCCGAGTATGTGCCGGACGTAATCGCGTGAGAATGGATCTGCCTGATAGCGATCGCGATACGGCCTGGAGTACGGGCCGAATGTCAGTCGCCAATCTGGGCGATCATAAAGTCGATATGCGTAGTTGAAGGCATGACCGGCTTCGTGTCGCATGAAGCGCATCGATTCGGCGTCCGACTCGATTCCTTCGGCAAAGTCGTCTTCGATTTTTTCCAGGCGCGGATCGGCGAGGTAGAAGGGCACTCCGATGAGGGGCGTTCCGTCGGGGCATCCCCATTGATCACTGAGGTAGACGGGAGGGCGGAACTTGAGGCCTTTCGCGTCGAGCTCGGCATAAAGCTGTTCGACCATTCGCTCGACGCGGGTGCCCGGGATTGCGAGGCCGAGCTCTGAAATCTGCCGGGTGAGGAGGCTCTGCCGTTCGGCTTCCCAGTCTGAGAATGACTCGGTCATGTGCCCGGAGGGGAGGGCAAAGGATGTACCGCACTACTATATAGATAGATGCGCCACTCTGAATGTGGATAGATGCGCCACTCTGAACGTGGGCTATCAGCTGATAAAAAAACCCGCCCTCGGTAAAAAGGGGGCGGGTTTTCGTGCTCGCTGACGAGAGCTGTGTCAGGCCACTTTAGTGGTTTTATCCGTAACAGGCTCCGGTGCCGGGCCCCAGATATAAGCCGAGAAAACCGGACGGGTTTCGGTGCGGTCGCCCCGGGATATGATGATTCCGATCGGCTCTTCCGATTCGGTGATTTCACGTATCTTCTTCATAGTATACTCGCTGATTTTCGGCCCGAGATCGTCACGGGCGGCGCGTCTCAAAGCACCCGTGATGCCAGACGCAGCCAAAATCCTAAGTTGTTGTAATTCACTGACTTAGGTTATGCCCACAGGCCAGGCCGGCTTGATCATGTCGCAATTCGACACACAATTTGAGGACAGCTCTGTGTCATTCCGACACGTTTTGCCAGCAGAGCAGCGAGTAGCCAGCCGCCGCAGTTTTTACGCTACCGCTTTCCTCGCGACGAAGCTGCGGGACGAGTTGCCGTCGTCCAGAACCGAGATCGTCCAGCCCTTATAGCTCTTCTTCAGCTCGGAGAGCGAGGGTTCATTGCGGCCGGCGATGATGGTGTCGACCAGGTGGACGCCGCCATCCCGTGTCGCGCTTTGCAGAACTTCGATGACGCGGGCACGCTCCGCAGGCGTCAGCCCGGCGAACGCGGCCGCGGTGCAGATGACGGCGCTTAGCGGTTCCTCAGGGGACCATTCGGTGAGCGCTACCGGGACTTTGTCGATATGGCCGGTGAGCATCGCTTCTTCTTCTGGCTTGAGCGCAACTGCTCCGTCGATCTCCCGGGTGATTGCGGTAACTGAGCAACCCTGGGCAGCGAGATAAAGTGCGGCGTTCGCAGCAGTTGCACCGGCCACCAGAACACGCGACTCAGCAGGGAGATTCACCTCGCGCGCGAGCGCGCTGTCCGGTCTGACGCCCCAGCGTTCAGGCCTCTTGAACTCTTCCTGTTCCTTCAACCGCTTGACCTCTTTCTTTCGCCACGTTGCATACGCCGGAATGCGAAGTCGCTTGCGAATGATGCGGTCGACTTCGTCGCAAAGAAGCAGCTCGCTCATTGCGAACTGAGTCTGTGACTGAAGCGCGGCAACGGCTTCGTCGCCAATTTTGAGGAGCGCAGTGCGGGAGATCGAGTCTTTATAGAGCTCGATCTCATTCTCGACGTACAAATCGTACTCGTGTTTCAGCGAGCGTGGTGACAGCTGATCCATCAGGCCTGGACTATGTGGGGCTCGTGCGCTCGCGAGGAAGCTAGGACGTAATGATTGTTGCGCAAGTGTCTTTTTTCGAAACTCACGAGGGAAAATGCCCGAGCTGCCCGAAGTTGAAGAAGCAATGCAGCGACTCAAGCGCGCTGTTGAAGGCAAGACAATAG